>JAITFO010000095.1 GCA_031281265.1 Candidatus Fibrimonadaceae bacterium | reverse complement strand
CTGAACTTAGCCAAAACATCTACGGCTTTCACAAACACTGGATCTATTCCTGCCAAATCCATAAATTCCTCTCTTTTCTCAGAGTTAATAAACCTAAGCCATTCACGTAACCTTTCATTATTTAATTTAGATAATTTTTTCAAGCAAAGAACGTGTATCTCCTCCAAATCATTGAAAGGGAAATGCTCATCCTTTTCCAGCGTTTGAAAAATAGTGTGGCATTTCTCCGATTCAGGGACAAAATCAAAATCCGCCACTATTATGGATTTTACAGGCTTAAGCTTTGAGTACAAGCCACCCTCTCCTATCTGCTCGGTCAGCAGATTTGATCTATAATACGATATCCGACTTCTCATGTCAGAAACGTTACGAGATTGCATCTCCACGTTTATAACATTCCCATTTGAAAGCTTGGCTTTTATATCCAAAACCCCCAGCTTGTCGTTTGGGTTCTCCCGTTTCAGGTGAGTGTCGTAAAAGGAAATGTCTTCCAACTCGCCGTCCTTGTAACCCAAAACCGCACTTATGAAATTGATAGTCAAATCCTTGTAGCGTTCATCGCCGAACAGCAATTTGAATATTACGTCCACTTTCGGACTTAATAGTTCAGGCAAGTTGTCATTGTGCATAATATCTCCATCTAAAGGTTCATTTCCTATTAGACGCTTGTCAAGCCGAAAAAAAATCAAATCTGCGAATTTTGCAAACAGTTGTTTGCATTTTTTTGTCTAAACCACGATTTGCTGAGTGGCAGTCATATTTTTTGCCAATTACCCTTGACAAAGTGGTAAAAAATAGCTATATTTGTATTCCTTGATATTGCAGAACATTGGAGAATATTATGAGCCGTATATGTGAAGTAACTGGAAAGAAAGGTTTGATGGGAAACCGCGTGTCTCATTCCAATCGTAAGAAAAAGGTTAGGTTATTGCCAAATCTGCATAAAAAGAATTTTTTTATTCCGGAAGAAAGTCGCTGGATTAGCCTTCGCGTCAGCAGCCAAGGCCTAAGAACCATAGATAAAAAAGGAATACGTGCCGTTGCGGCTGAACTTGGTATTTAGTTTCGCGGATTTTTTTGCATATTTAAAAGAGCTACTCGCAAAAAGAACGCTGGGACTTTCGGATTTTGACTATCCGCAAACGGTTCAGCATTTTATTTTGGCTTCGTTCCCGCATTCTCTGTACAATTTTTTACTCGTTTTAGCGGTTAGCTTTTGTACGTTTGGCCTTTTTTTGTTTTTATTAAATACCAAAATGGAGATGAGGAGCAATTTTAGCAAATTATCTCGTTTTTTGTGCATGGATAAGCGTAAAATCGCAAAGCAAGCGAGATTTGCCGCGCTATCAAAACAGGTTTTATTATGGAGTTTTCTCTCGCCCGTTATATTTATCGCGTTGCTGTTTTTTGAGGCGGAATTCGACATTTCAGGGCTTGGGAGCACTATAAAAATAGCCCTTAGCCGCGGGGATTACCCGCTGTTTTACGGCAGTTTGTGCTGTGCCATTGTTTTTATTTTAGCGGTGAATGTATTTTTTATAACACTGAAAAACATTTTGCCGCATAAATGATATGGTTATTTCTTGGGTGGATTTTTCTGTTAAGGATTGCATAAAGCCTTTTTCCCTGAGCTTGGGGGAGGGCGATTTTCTATTTTTGGCTGGCGAAACTTACAACGATAAGCTCTTACGCGCCCTTGCCGGATTCTTGCCAAAGGAATGCAATTTCCAAGACTCCATAAGGATTAATGGGCAGCGAATGAAAAAGAACGATGCGTTTAGAGCTATGCTTTTGCCAAAAAATGCCGTTGAGTCTTTTCCTCCGCACAGAACGATAGGGGATTTTGCGCTTGACCTGTCGCCTGTTGGCACAACAAAGAAAAAACTTGAGAATTATGCAGCCACCCATGGCATAGAAAAGCATTTTCTTTACAGCAAACCCTCTAAAATTCCCTTGCCAGTTTTGCAAAAAATTTCGCTTTGGATTTATTCGCTTAACGCAAGTTCAGCTATATTTGTAGAAGAACCGGAAGGTGGATTTTTGGACGATTGCAGGCCCTTTGATTTTTTGCAGGGCTTGCTGAAAAACGGCACAACAAGTTGCATAGTTTATTCTACTGATGAAAAGGATGTGGTTTTGGAGAAAGCCAGCGTTATGCAGTTTTGCACAGCGCGAATTGCTGTTTTTTGCTCGGACAGACTTGTTGAAGAAGGCGTTGCCGCTAGGGTATTGGAAAATCCCATTCATTCCTATACAAAGGAATGGTTTAAAGTCGGTTCAAAAGGGCAGAGAAAAAATGGTTCTCTGTGGCTCTACTGCCCGCCCGACTGCCAAGAGCAATATAACTGCCCCATAAAAAAGATAATAAGTCCTTCCTTATGGGATTACGAACCGGATGGTTCGCATAAGGTTATATGCAAAGGATTTCTCAGCTATATGAATCAGACTCTCCAATAATGCGAATCCAGCAAGTACGCGAGCAAATCTTTTCCTTCTGTGTTTTGAGATAACTCTTCCACCAAAGGCAGGTAACGCCGCATTCTCTCGTTTTGCTTTTGCCCCAGCAATCTGCGTTCCCTGTCCAGTTTTGCCTCTACTCTTTGGCGAATACGGCTTGCCAATTCATCTTCATTTAGGGGTTGCATTTTAATGAAGTTTATGCCAAAATCCGCAGCGGTTTTTTGGATTTCAATTTCTTCTACCGGAGTGATTAAGGAGATAGCAAGCCCGCTGCGCCCCGCTCTCGCGGTGCGTCCGCTCCTGTGCACATAAACCTCGTGGTCGCTGGGGTGGTCGTAAACGACCACATGCGTAACATGGGTTACATCTATGCCACGAGCGGCAACATCTGTGCATAGCAAAAGTTTTAATTTATTCTCTCTGAACTCGCCCAAAACTCGCTCGCGCTCGGCTTGGGAAATATCTCCAGAAAGGGCTTTTACCGGGAAACCGTAGTCCCGCAAAACTTGCTCTAAATATGCTATATCCTTTTTTGTGTTGCAAAAAATCATGCAGCTTTCCGGATTTTCCCATTCCAGAATTTTTATTAGCAGGGAATCTTTGCCCATGGCATCGGAGGCGTAATATCGGTGTTCTAAATTTTTCGCTATAACTTGGTCGTAAGAGAGCGAGAGAAAATCCGCATTTGGGCGTTGAAATTCCCTAGCAAGGCTTTTTACGGTTTGAGGAATGGTGGCGCTGAACATGGTGCAGGAAATTTCCTTTGGCAAGTAGCGGCGAATACGTTGCATATCGGGATAGAATCCCATGCCCAGCATCTCGTCTGCCTCGTCCATGACCAAATCGCGGATGCTTCTGAAATCTATGTTGCCCCTCTGAGCGTGGTCTAGCAAGCGGCCCGGCGTTGCAACTATTATATGCACCCCGTTACGCAAAGCGTGAATTTGATTCTCAAAGCCAACCCCGCCAAAAATTGCGCAGGAACGAACACCAAGCCCCTTGGAGAGTAGCTCTGCCTCGCCGTGAACCTGCAATGCCAGCTCACGGGTTGGAACCAAAATAAGAGCCTGCGGGTAAACATGCTCGGTAACTATAACCTGCAAAAGCGGCAGCAAAAACGCTCCGGTTTTTCCGGAACCTGTTTTAGACTGGATCAGCATATCCCTGCCTTGCATCATGTAGGGGATGGTCTTTTTCTGCACAGGCATCAATTCGTTCCAGCCTAGCTCTTTAAGGGTTTCCTGTAGGCAAGGCGGCAAATCTTCAATAGAAAAATCTGGTAGCTTATCTTGTGGTTCTTTTATTTTAGCGGGAATGCTAAAAGGCGAATCTTCACTCATTTTATTCTCCAATATCCATTATAATACTCTCGTCTCTTTTTGCGCCTATGGAAATTATCCCAATTTTAACATCGGCGAGTTCGGAAATTCGAGTCAAATATTTTTGCGCATTGGGTGGCAAATCGCTCCAAGATCGGCAGTTGGTGGTTGAGCATTCCCAGCCCGGCACGGTTTCGTAAACGGGCTCGCAAAGGGAAACTTGCTCCACGCGGTTTGGGAAAAACAGCAAATCCTTACCTTCTAGCTTATAGCTCGTGCAAATCTTTATCTCTTTGAAGGTATCCAGCACATCCAGCTTGGTTATAGCCAAATGGGTCAATCCGTTGACGGCAGCAGCTTTGCGAACCACAGGGGCGTCAAACCAGCCGCAACGGCGAGGCCTTCCGGTTGTGGCTCCATATTCCCCGCCTATTTCACGGAGTTTATCCCCTGTTTCATCGGAAAGCTCCGTTGGGAAAGGACCGTTGCCAACTCTTGTGGTATAGGCTTTCACAACGCCAATCACTTGGTCTATGGTTGTTGGCCCAACACCGGAGCCGCAGCTTGCATAGCCAGCTACCGTGTTTGAGGAGGTGACAAAAGGGTAGGTTCCGTGGTCCACATCCAAAATTGTCCCTTGTGCTCCCTCAAAAATAATCTGTTTTTTGTTCTTCAGGCCTTCGAACAGATAAGAAACGGTATCGCAGATATATGCCTTTAACTGTTTGCCCAGATCCAAATACTCCTTTATCACAGGCTCTGGATCTATAGGCTCTGCATCGAACATCTTTTTAAACTCTTCGTTTCTGAACGTGGCTATATCCTCTATGCGAGCCCTCAGCTCTTGCTCGCTCAGCAAATCGCCAACCCTGACCCCATGCCTGTTCACTTTGTCGCTATAGCAGGGTCCAATGCCTCGCCCTGTGGTTCCAATGGCAGATTTGCCCGCTTTGGCTTCTTTTAGCTTATCGCAGGCTATGTGCCAAGGCAGCACCACGTGGGCGTTTTCAGCTATCAAAATCCGGTTTTCCACGGAAATACCCTTTGATACAAGGTCTTTTATCTCCAAAATAGCCTGTTTGGGGTCAAAAACAACGCCGTTTCCTATTACACAAACCTTATTTGGGTGCATTATCCCGCTTGGGATAAGATGAAAAATGAATTCCCTATCATCTGCTTTTACAGTATGGCCTGCATTTGCGCCACCTTGAAACCGAACTATTATATCCGCATACTTTGTTAAAAAATCCACGATTTTGGCTTTACCCTCATCGCCCCATTGCGAACCTATTACTACTCTGTTTGGCATAAGTGACAAAAAATACAAAAAAATCTACCGCTTTTGGTTTTTTTTTTGTATTTTTTATTAAAGTATGCAAAAGGGTTGTTTTATGCAAAAATATTTATTCGGCGGTTTATTAACCGTTTTGGCGCTTGTCACTTCTTTAACCTCTTTAACTTCTTGTGGCGGAAGAGTCTCCGACCAAGCCGATTGGCGAAACAAGGAGCTAACTACTTCTTTCAGAGGCAAGGGTATTGACGGCTACCGTTTTGACAATTCCACCGCTGAGCAAGCGGAATTTCAAAATGCTGCGGGAGCTAATGCAGTATTCAAAAAAGTTGACTTCCCCAATGCAAGGTTCCAAAATGCCATGCTTGAGAACCCCGATTTTACCGAGGCGAACTTGGAAGGGGCTAATTTCTCCGGTGCGGATATGCGAGGAGCTAATTTTACAGGCGCAAACTTGGAAAGGGCAATCCTTTACAAGACCGTGCTCTTGAATAACGAAAGCGAATCTTTTGCAAAAGCGACCTCCTTCTCCGGGGCTTCGTTTATAGATGCGAATTTAACCGGTGTTAAGATATCTGAGGGAATTAACTTTAGAAGCACCGATTTAACAAATGCAAAGATTATGGATGTGGATTTAACAGGTGCGGATTTTAATGGAGCTGTTGTGCAAAGAGCTGATTTTACCGGCTCCAATCTCGCTGGTGCTAGTTTTAAAGGTGCAGAGGTTTCCGGGGCAAATTTTTCTAAATGCAATTTAACCAACGCCAATTTTATAAATGTGGATTTAAGCAACACCAAATTCTTAGGCTCTGGTTTGCAAAGGGTGGATTTTGGAGGAGCATCGTTTGGCAATGCAGACTTCACAGGTGCGGATTTTTCGCTGACCTCGTTTAGCAATGCAGATTTTAAAAAAGCGAAGATTCAAAAAGCTATCTTTTCACAGTCTAATCTATCAGATATGAATTTTGATGGAATGAATATATCTGGCGTTATATTTGATAAAGGTTCAGTTAGCAGTAGTACTTTTAAAAAGACCAAAATGCCAGGCGCTAGCTTTTTTTTCTCGGATGTGGATAAATGCGAATTTATTGACGCGGATATGAGAAGTGCTGTTTTTATCTCTGTAAATATGAAACGCTCTATGTTTGTACAATCCGATTTAACCAAGGCTAATTTTGCAAGAGCTAATTTGGATAGAATTATATTTGAAAAAGCAATTATGAGCAATGCGATTTTTGACAGTGCAACGCTCAGCCAAATCAGCTTCCTTGATGCAGACCTTACAAACTCCAGATTCAGTGCTGGAACCGTGTTGGATAGGGTAGATTTTTCCGGTGCGGATTTAAGCCGAGCCAAAATGGATAATCTTGTGGCTAATAACGTTAAGAACGTTGTGTACGACGACAAAACAAAATTCCCTTCGGATTTTGAGCCAAGTACTATGAAATTCATATATGCAGGCAAAAAAGAAGCTGCACCTGCAAAAAAGAAGAAGAAATCTGACGAAGACGATGATGCACCACCCGCTGCAAGTAAAAAGAAAAAAGGTTCAGAACCACCACCACCATCGCCAGAGCCTAAAAAGACCCGGAAAAAGAAAAGTTAGCGGTTAGCGACCATTTGCCAAAGTTATTTTTTTGCGCAGTTTTTTTCCTGCTGCTTTTTGCCAAAGTTGCAGGGTGTTCAACTTGGAAATTGCGCATTACCGGAGCTAAAGTTTATAGCGAACGTTTTTTAATTGAACAATTGGATTTACCTGCGGAAATGAATGTTATTTCGCCGGAAAGACGGAATTTCATAATTAAGCTCGCAAAAGGGAATTTGGATGATTTTTATCAGAGCAATGGCTATTTTAGCGAAAACATTTCACTTACGGTACACGAAGAGATGGCTGATTCCGTAAAGATTGAGACTTATGTATTCGATATATATGAAGGCGAAAGGTATAGATTTGGGGATGCAATTATTGAATTTACCGAGGGAGCGGATACCCTTATTGGAACGGATAATCTGGCGGTTCCGAAAGGAGGGTATTATAATCCTGAACAGATAAACAATGACCAAAAAGACATCAGAAATATTTATCAGAAAAACGGTTATTTGCACATTACCATCGAACATTTAGAATATATAGATACAACGGAAAAAAAGATAGATGTTCGTTATTTTGTTGACCCTAAAAGACGAGTTATCATGGGTGATTTCAAAAGCAGGGTTTTTCGCTCTGGGTTTAGGTCTGTGCAAACTGAACCCGAAGTTGGGCTTTCCGATACGGCTTGGCTGAATACGCTGTGGAGAATTCCGCATAATTCCGTAATAGATGGCCAGTATTACTTTTCATTCAGGACAAAATTATTTTCAACGCAGCTGTTTTCGCAAATTCAATTGGAAGACTCTCTGCAAGCAAATGGACTTTCCGATATAACATTGACCGCTTACGAAAGAGTTCCGGGAGAAGCGAGATACGGTTTCTCATTCGAAGAAATTTATGGTTTTGGAATTTCGCTCTCTTCTTTGCACAGAAACTTATTCGGTTCTTTTCATGAACTTGGGATTGCGGCCATGCTTGCGGAAAATCGCCAGGAACTCTCTTTTAACTATGCCCATCCTTTGCTATTTGGAACACGCATATCATGGATACCAACGGCTATAAGGCTAGATGAAAAGATAATTTTCAATCACGAAAAATTACCTGCTCCTGTTAAGCCAGACAGCCTTGTGGAGAGATGGGAAGTGATAAACAGGGCAACTTTATCATTTGGAATTTCCAGTTATATCCGTTCTAGAAATATGTTTGATTTCAGGTTTTTAAGAATAGAAGGAGAAGATGTTTTTAAGGTAAAAGCCGAAACGGGTTTAACTTTCGATTTTACCGATAATAGTTATGACCCCATTATGGGTTTCAGGTTAGTCCCTAATTTTGGCATAGGTGGAGATTTGCGGAATGAATCCTTTTACGATGAGGAAGGCGTAGAAAAAATTTCCGATTTCTGGAAAATAAGCATAGAAAGTATATATACTTATGTAGATGCATCTGTATTCGCCTATATTCCATTATTCAGGAATTTATTGAGTGCATTTGCTTTTAGCTATGGAAATGTTTTTAGAAAAGCTTCTTCGACCGATGCTGAAATTTTTTACCAGGGTGGCGGCAGAACCTTGCGAGGCTTTCGCTTTAGGAGCGTGTTCCCATACAAAACCGATCCAGAAGGCGTTAGTACCACGCCGTTGAGTGGCACTTCTCCGCAATACTTTAGAATAAATGAAGAACTCAGGGTAATTCCACCTTGGAAAGCACTCAGGAGTTTTCAGCTTGTGCAATTCACAGATTGGGCTCGCATAAGCGATTCAGATGAATCCTTTAACACAGCGCAAGAGATGTCCTTGGGGCTTGGGCTACGCTACAAATGGCAATTTTTGACCATAAGGCTTGACTATGCTCTAAAGACGCAATTTGATGATTTTAAACCCGATAAATTCAGTTTCTCGCATTTTGTCTTTGATTTATCGCAAGCGATATAAAATTATTTGCCTGTTTTTCTATACCGTATTTTTTCAACAAACGAAGCTATTATGGGGAATACAGCTATATGAGCTAGCGCTATGCTCAAAGTTCCAAGAACCGTTACCACTCCGAGATTTTTTAAACCGGGATGCGATGAAAAACTCACGCTGACAAACGCCGCTATTGGTATGAGATAGGAGATAATCACTGTTCTGCCGCTATTTGCGCAAACGAATCTGAGCGAACCGGTTCCCTCTTCCCAAAATCTTTGCCATAAAAACAGAGAGCCATCTATGGAAATACCTATTAGGAAAGGAATGGCCAAAATGCTGTAAATGGTTAGAGGAATGTCAAATAAATTCAAAATTCCCAAAAACCAAAAGAATCCAAGCACAGGCGATAGCAAAATCAAGAATATATGGTTTCTCATATTTTTGAATACAAGCAACCAAAATAAAATTGCTATGCAGCTTAGAATTACGCTGATGTGCAATTTCGGCAAACTTGAGTCCATCAAAGCAGCGCGTATAACCAGTTCACCTGTATTTTTGAGCTTGGAACCAAAAACAGAAATTTCGTTGACGCTTTTTGCAAATCTGCGACATTCAAGCCCGTCGTCTATGTCTAATTCAGGAAAAATAAAACCGAATTCTCCCAAACTTCCGTCCTTGCCAAAAAATTTCAATTGATAGCTTTCTGGCAAGTCCGCTATTTTTACGGGTTTTAAATTCCAGCTTTCTATCACTTTGCTCACATTTGCCGAATCGCCGCCTTGAAGCGATTTTAAAGTCTCGGGTGTTAGGGCAGAGTGTATCTCATCCAAAATCCTGAGTTTTTTATCCTGGTCTCTTGGCAAAAGGCTTGCGAGCGTCACCCAATTCATTTGCGGATAGTTGTCTGTTGCTGCCTCTGCATATTTTGCATCTGGAAAAAACATTATAACAGGTTCTGTATAGTATTCGCCTATGTCTTTTAGAGTTTTATATACAAATCCGGATGGTTTTGGAAATTCAGTTTTTGAAAAATTGTATTCCATTCTTGGGAAAATTCCTTGTGTCACAATGGCAACGGAGAACAGAAAGAGCGCAACCGTATATATTTTTTTCACATTAAGAGGTTCGGGCGAAAAATCAGAGCGTTTAAATACTATTCTGGCATATAGGGTAAATTTATTCTCTTTCTGCAAAACCGTTAACATAGCGGGGAGAATAGCGCTTATAGCTATCCAGTCAAATAAAATTCCAAGCCCACCTGCAATCCCAAGCTCTCTCATCCCTTGTAGAGGAACGGAGGATAAGCAAAAGAACACAGAAGAACTTATAAATGCGCTAACGGCAAAGGGTTGCCCAATACCAAGCAATGTGCTTTCCAGTGCGAGTTTAACACTTAAGCCTTTTTGCATTTCCTCCGTGTATCTGGAGAGCAAATGAATGGCGTTTCTCCCTCCAAGCCCTGGTATTATAAAGCCGAGTATTATTGTAAACATATTTATTCTGCCGAATAAAATTGCTGTTGCTGCAAATGTCCATAGGGTAGCCATGGACAAGCAGAGTGCGGTGATTAAGGATATTGCTGGTATTTTGAGGCATGAAAAGGCGAATATAACAACCAATATAGCCGCAGAAAACCATGCCAAGATTCTCACTTCCGATAGTATAGTTCTGCTGTTTGCCACAAAATCGTAAATTGTACCTCCGTAAAACACATTTACGTTTTTTTGCTTTCTTAAGGAATCCGCTTTTGTTGCTACAAATCGATACAGTTCTCTCATATCGGTGAGTTTTGAATTGTCTTTCTCAGGGTAAATTTCTAGTACTCGTATTGTTCCATCTACATTGCCTTTAAAATATTTGAGCCTTGGAAGATATTTTCGTTCAATATCTTCTAGAGAAAAAATATTGCTTGAACCAGAGGCGTCTTTTACCAACTCGACTATAAATGGATTTAGTTTTTGTTTTTGTTTAGCTACGAGTTTTTTAACCCTTTCGTTGATGGTCTCCAAATCTGAAAGATTTATGTACAATAACTTATGTTCATTGTAAAAATCCGTTTCTGTGCTATATTCCGCTAAATTCACGAGCGGGTTTTGTTCCAAAATATTTGCCAAATCGGTTATGAACTCGGCATTGGAGGTACTGTCTGGGGATTCTGAGAGAATTATCAAGGTTTTCCATTCGCCAAATTTCTTATATACAGAATCTTGTGCGGTTATTGCAGGATGTTCTTTTGAAAGTAAATCAGCAAAATCCAGTTCCCAGCGTAGATTTAAAATAGGATATATGCTCAAAACGGATAAAACAAGCGCAAAAGCTATTATCAACTTCGGTGTACCTTGCAAGAATAGCAAAAACCTTGTTATTAAAGAAAACATTTGTAAATTTAATTTAGTAAATGAAAAAAACGCTTATTTTCTTTTTTATTCTTGTATTTTGCGCTATGGCGCAAGAGGAGGCACGAGATGTACAAAAAGATTCATCCGTTGTGAAAATAGAGGATAAGAATTTACTTTTAACTGTTGTATCTTGGCCTCTAGTATATATTGTTCAGCCCACCGTTGAGTTTTTGATGTATCCTCTAATACCGCCGTTGATTTACATATCAAGAGAAAATTTGATAGAAAAAGGCCAAAACCTGATAACTTATGGAGAAAACAAGCAGATAATGTTTTACCCTTTGATAAATGTAAAACTCGGCAATGCGGCAAACATAGGCTTTGCGTATTGGCATTCGGATCTTTTTTTAAAAGATGATAATTTGTTCTTCTCTCCGCATCTTTATATAAATGCAGACCGAGATGCGTCATTACGCTATGTAAAAAAGAACATCCTCGGCAGTTCTTTTTCTTGGGGAATAGGTGCAAACTATAATGCATTCGGAGACAATGGATTTAGGGATTTAAAAGGCATTACATATACATTTGCGGATAGCTCTGTTTTTTTTAACCAATCTTTAGGGTTTGGCTTGAATGGAAATTGGGGTTTGGGCTTTGGTTTTGGTTTAAGCCTTTACCGGTTTGATTTTCCGAGCAAAAATGATTCTATAATAGAAGGCGATGAAGTATTTAACCGCGGTTTCTATCAACGCTTCAACGGTTATCCGCTATCTGTTACCCTAGGTTATAACAGCCTTGACGAGCCTTATGCCGCGACTAAGGGTAGCAAATTTTCTATTAGCTACTCTTATGTGCCTATTAGCCGTTACAACGGTAGCAGAGACCATAATTATCATGCTGTTGAAAGCCGCTTGGTGAATTATTTATTGCTTGGAAATAAGAGCTATGCCATGACTGTTGCTGAGAGTAACGCGAATTTGGAAAAGCTGAAAAATCTCTCACTTGCAGAAGCTATTGAAATGCTAAACCCAATAAACGTAAAAGAAGCTGACATTTTAGATAGGCGGATACTTGTGACACAGATAAAAGTACGCCATGTTATAGAGGTAAATGAAGGCAAAGCTCCATTTACCGCTATGAGCAGGCATGGCGGCAATTTTCCACTTCGCGCTTATGCCGATGGTTATATCGCCGCGCCTTTGGTCGCAGGAGTTTCTGCTGAATACCGCTGGCCTATAGATAGGTTTGCCGATGCGCTTATCTTCAATGAATACGGCGTATTCGGGAAAGATTTTAGCCGATTGACAACCGAAAATCTGAGAAATTCTTATGGTTTTGGCTTTAGAATTCGCACGCCTAGATTTTTCATAGCCCGTTTTACCGTGGCTTTCCACGGCTTGCAGGGAGTGACCTTAATTTTCACCACAAGGCCGGAGTATAATTAGGAAATTATATATTTCTATATTGCAATAACAACAGAGTCTTCCACGTTTGGAAGCCTCCTTTTATTACATCAAATATTTACACTAGGAGGATTATGCCTAAAACAATGGCTAACAAAGCCAGCTTTAAACACCCGAAGTTTGCTCCGCTCACTTTGGACTTCACTTTCAAAAAAGCCTTTGCTAACGAGCAAAGCGCGGAACTCCTTTTGTTCCTTCTCAATACCTTCCTTAAAAGAGTTCTCAAAAAAACTATCATAGACGTGAAAGTCATACATACCGTTCAGCTTGGCAAGACCAGGAAAAAAAGAGGGGCT
>JAITFO010000091.1 GCA_031281265.1 Candidatus Fibrimonadaceae bacterium | reverse complement strand
AGCCCCTCTTTTTTTCCTGGTCTTGCCAAGCTGAACGGTATGTATGACTTTCACGTCTATGATAGTTTTTTTGAGAACTCTTTTAAGGAAGGTATTGAGAAGGAACAAAAGGAGTTCCGTGCTTTGCTCGTTGGCAAAGGCTTTTTTGAAAGTGAAGTCCAAAGTGAGCGGAGCAAACTTCGGGTGTTTAAAACTGGCTATGTCAGCCGTTATTTTAGGCATAATCCTCCTAGTGTAAATATTTGATGTAATAAAAGGAGACTTCCAAAAGAGGAAGGCTCTGTTGTTATTGAATATATAAAATTTGGAAGGTTCAAATAAAAAAGGCGACCTTGCGGTCGCCTCTACTTGGTCGTAATTCTTATTCTATAGTGATCAATGTTACAGAGTGTGCAGGGAATGTTACTGCACTGCCTTCTTTTATGTCTTGGGTGCTAGCTTTTGGTGGGTCAACTTTAATCGTCTTGCTAGCGGTTTGCCCTTTTGGAGCAGCCAAAACCTCTACCTTTGCTTTACCGGCAAAGCCAGGGATCTTGAGCGTGCCGTTGATAGCTGTGTATGGGCTTTTGTTCACAACTAGCAAGGTTTTCTTTTTGCCGTTCTGCGAAAGATATGTGGTTAAATCATCGCTTCCGCTGTGGCTATCAACGAGTTTACCTCTGATACCATCGCTTGCCATTTGGAAAGCGAAGTAGCTTGGGCGCGGTTTATTGCCGCCAATCTGGTCGTCGTAAGAACGGGACAGATAGCCGTAATCTCCGCCTTCTGGTGTTACATCGTTGTGAATATCCCAATACTGGGCAGAACCAGCACCAACTTTGGCAAGCGTGCCTAAGTAATCCGCTACAAACAAGCCGTTTATCAGAGATATGGATTGTGGGCCAGGGTTAAAGTCAACGGAATTCCATTCGGTTAGCCAAATTTCCAAAGGCTTCTTTGGCGAATTCTTTTTGATGGTTTCCCTGACACGGGTGAAAATAGGTTCAAGAGTTTGCGGAGATGCGAGCAAACCGAAATCGTTTTCTTCGCCAAAATGCTGCGGATAGTGATGAATGATCAAGGCATCTGCCACGTCAGCGGTATATTTGAGAACGTTTTCGTTCCATTCGCCATCCAGCACGCCAAGAACACCAACTTTGATGGTTGGGTCAACCTTTTTCATGGCTGTGATAAACTCCTTTGCTCTCTTGCCATAGGTATGCCCCTTGTCTGCGCCATACTTTGCGTATTGCGGATGCCAATCACCGTAGATTTCGTTTCCAATTTCCCAGTATCTGACATTTGCGTTTCTCTTTTTATTGACGTGTTCCACCCACTTTGCCGCTTCTTCTGCTGTTCCTGTGCCAAAGTTTATGGTGAACATCGGGCTTGTACCAGTTTCTTTGCTCCATTCCAAGAACTCATCGGTGTCCACCATCCAGTCCTTGTTTGCGAGGATCTGTTCCCAATGGTCATCATCTGCGCGGAGACCGCCAGGGTAGCGCACAATGCCGTGGTTAATTCTTTTCACAAAAGTTTTTGTTTCCGGTTTTAGCAAATCGCCATCCCAAAGAGCAGCGTTTATACCAAAAACAGCGCTTGATATTGCGGGATTTATAACTTTGTTAAAATCACCGGTTATAGTTAAATTTGCAAGTTCAGGAACTTTTGGGCGCGGTACTTCGCGTAGGTTTGTGAGTTTAACATTGTCCACCTCAAAATAACCTTCAGAACCTTCGCCGCTTGGCTTAAAGTCCAAAACCTTTACGCCATCCAAATCCAAAACGCCGTTTTGAATTGCCTCGGGTGGCTGGTAGTATGGGAATTTTGTGAAAGAACGGAAAGGAACCAGCACCGTGGTTCTGCCCTTTGGAGCACCAACGCTGCTAACGAAAATTTCCCTGTCTCTATCGCCAACCTGAACGGTTATACCCTGCCAAGCTTTGTCTGTGTGAACATCAAACATTATGCCCCAGTGCTTTGTCCAGTCTGTATTTTCCTTTTTTGCCTTCTGCTTTTCAAAATCATAGACAACATCTACCCAGTCGCCCAGCATATAGTTGATGTTCAAGGAGTTTCCGTCCAACTTGCCTTTATCAATTTTGAACGAAACCTTGGATTTTGGCCCAATAGAAGATTCCCAGCCTGGCTTGTTTTCAAAGTCGTGCAAAACAAAGTCGGGAGCGGTGCTCTTAAACGAATTCCATTTTAAGTCAGGATCCACCCAGTCTACGTTTTCGGTAAAGGTGACTTGATCCACATATATAGTTACAGGGTCATCCGGTTTGCCGTCACGTCTGTTATCGGCTTTGCCAACAGAAAAACGGATTTCTTGGATTTTGTTCCACTGGACGTTTTTCGTAACTTCGGCCTGTTTAATAGCATCCCACGCCTTGCCAGCATTGGGGAGTTTTTTGAGCGGGATTTTAACTAGTTTCCAGTCTTTGGAAATTGTTTGCCCTTGAATCCAGTCATGGATGTTGGTTTTTGTTTGGCTCTTTATGTCGTTGCCCTGATTATCCAATATGCCAAAAGCAACTTTTTCGCCGCCCTGCTTGCCTTTTACCCAGAAATATATTCCACCCTTGTCGCGCACTTTGGAAAGGTCTATGAATTTACCTTCGCCAAGGGACAGAGAAGCTCCTGAGTAGTCGTTGTCGTCCATATAAAAAGCCAGCACTCTAGGATTGCCTGAGGTTTTTGACTCCTGTTCTCTCCAAGCTGTCTTTCCGCCGTAAACATAGCCAAAACCTTTAAGGTCGTTCTCGTAGAAGATACCATTGGGCGCAAGCGCTTTTGCCTTGCCGTCCAGCTTGGCTGGGTCTTTTGGCCCGTCTATGATTTCAACTTTTTCGTCCCAATAAGTAACTTTTGGTTTTGGTTTTGAAACAGGAACAGAGCCTTTCACAATTTCAACATTGGCAACCCATACCTTAAATCCTTGCGGGTTGGTTCCTTTGTCTGTTGAAATACGGAATTCGGCAATTCTGCCCCAGTCTATGTTGGCAGGGATTTCCATTTTTTTAGTATCATCCCAGTACATGCCTCTGTCGGGGAAATCTATCAATGGAATTTTTACAGGCTGCCAGTCTTTTGTTATTTGCACATATTTGTTCAGGCTTAGTTTGGATTGCGTTTTTTTGCCTTTGCCATCATCGTCTAAAAAACCGAAGATAACTTGTTCGCCACCATTTGCGCCCTTGATGTAGAATTCAACAGCACCATCTAGTAAATGCTTGCTTAAATCAAAGGTTTCGTTGTAGAGGCATATAGATGAACCTGAGTAATCGGTTGGATCTAAGGTTATCCTTAAAGTAGGAGCTGATTTATAAGTTTCTGTTTTGTCTATTTCTGTTTTGGAACCTTTTCCGCCGTAGGAATAGTCAAAACCTCCTTGCCTATACTGGCCATCAAAGAACTTATAGGGAACTATGCGTCCTGGTCCCCGCTGGGCAAAAGCCACAGATGCAAGAGCTAAGAATAAAAAGAGGGATATTCGACGAACCATAAAGCTTCTCCTGTTGTTAAAAAATACTGTTTTTATAATATACATTATTTTTTTCTAATTTTCCATAGATGGGGTTTCAAAAATTTTGGTTTTTAATCGCTTTTTGCTTTGTAGGGGTTATAGCTCAAAATTATTCGACTTACAACGTGGAACGCCCTTATACCCTGCGAATGTTGGATTTTTCGTCGCTTCTCTATATATTCCACGACGTTACAACAAATGAAAATGCACAATCTTTTTATTATCCTCAAATAAATCCCAATTTTCGCCGCAATGCGGGGGCGATGATTGCGTTTAGCCCCGTGCTTGCTTTTGACCTGCGTGGCGGAGAGCATTTAGGCGATACCATCAATGGCTACGAAGGGGGGCTATTTGTGCGAGGGTATAAAGATTCTATGGAGTTCTGGCTGGATGCCAGAATTTTCAGCGAAAGACATTCCGCAAAAGTAGCTAAATCTTGGGATAGGGAATTTTTGGAAAATCAAGGGGATAAACCAAATCAAGGTAGTGGCACGTTGAAGGAGGTTAAGTATTCTAGCTATGCGAGGTACAGGGGGCATTTCACTCTGCGTCTGGGTTTTGCGAATTTGGATTTTGCGCGTGATGTTCAGCACTGGGGGCCCGGCTATTACAGCAACCTTACATTGAACCAAGCAGCCGTGCCTTATAATCAGGTTACGCTCTCAACAAAGATAGGCCCGCTTTCTGTGGTGAGCCTTTATGCGGATTTGGATGCCGGAGAGAACAGCATGAAAAAGGATGCGAGCCGCAATTTGTATGGGCATCGCTATGAACTTGAGCTTAACAATTTGACCCTTGGCTTGAGCGAGATTACGGTTATTTACAAATTAAACCAGCCTTGGCTTTTTGTTCCCATAGTGCCGCTCTTCGCGGAAAAAGGGAATTTCAGCGAAGATAGCAACAACGGTGCCATAGCCTTTGATTTTAGTTATAGATTTCCGTTTGGGTTTCGCCTTTACTCGGAGTTTTTCCTAGACGATATGGAAAGCCCTGCGAGCTTAATCAGAAACGATAACATAGAGGCAAAATGGGCGTGGATGGCGGGCTTGATGTATGCTAGGGATTTGGGGGCATGGAAAGCTGGCAGCTTGGCGGAGTATGCAAGAGTAGAACCTTATGTATATACGCACTTTAAGCCCTACACTGCTCAAATTGCGCATCTCGGCTACCCGATAGGCAATCCGGCTGGGCCTAATAGCCAAACCATAAACTGGCTCATTTATGCAAAACACGCAAAGCATTTCCAAGCGCAGCTCAAGCAAGAATGGTTTTGGAAGGGCGTGGATGGCGGCGAACTTAACTACCCAACGCCAACGGCAGACCATCACTCAACCGCAAAGCATTTTTTGGACGAAGCGAAAATGCAGTATTCGCTAACTCCGGCTATATCTTATATGAGCGATCGTTATGCTATCAGCGTGGAGTACACCTTCTTTGATAGAAACGCTTTTTGCTCAAGAGCTATGCTTTTGTGGTAATCACGCCATCTGTCGCCAGTCGGGTACTTCGTACTGCCCGTCTTTTGGCACAACGGATTTCCAGCTCGTGCCGTCTGAATTATCCCAAGGGAGCTTTGGAACAACAACGCTATCACTTCCCAAATAGTAAGGCGGCAAAAGTTCCGCGTTTCGGTTTATCTGCTCTCTTGTGATGTAATGGTCTTGATGCAAAAACGGGCAAACATTTTTGTCTTTTGGCCCAAACTCAATTCGGTAAGCGGTGACTCCGTTTGAATCACCTTCATTTATTGTTTTTATGGTTTTGTTTATGGAGTCTTGCCAGTTTTTGATGAGTTCGTTTCTCTGCTTTTCGTTTGGGCAATTGGAAGTTAGCCATTCTTCAATCTCTTTTTTACTCGGTTTTTTTTCTGCGAGCAGGTCTTCTGCGGAACTCCTCGCTACTGCGTATTTCCCAGACACGGCTATTTTTGAAATACTTTCTTTTTCCTTATTGCTGTTGTGAACTACTATATAAGCCCCAATGCAAGCCAAGATTATCACCACAAGCATAATTGCCGCTACAATGGCTATCACCATGAGAAGTCTCCTAAATATGCTTTTTTATTCATGGACAAAGGTTCCAATTCCATTTTTGGTTAAAGAATCTATAAAATTTCCTTTTGACAATTTAAAGACAAAGACCGGCAATTTATGCTCTCTGGCAAGAGCCACTGCCGCAGTGTCCATAACCGCCAAATTCTTTTTAAGAATTTCCTCATAGGTTATATCGTCAAATCTTACGGCGGTTTTATCCTTAACCGGGTCTGCGGAGTAGATGCCATCTACCTTGGTGGCTTTCATCACAACATCGCATTCGCTTTCAACGGCTCGCAAAACCGCGGCGGTATCCGTGGTAAAAAAGGGATTTCCGGTGCCGGCTGCAAAAAGCACAACGGTTTTGTTTTCCATAAGTTCTATGGCCTTTCGGCGGTCAAAGAAGCCGCAGAGCGGTTCCATTCTAATTGCGCTCATAACCTCGGCTTTTTGCCCGCATTTTTCAAGGGCATCTTGCATGGCTATGGCGTTCATAACGGTAGCGAGCATTCCTATTGAATCTCCGGCGGCGCGGTTCATCCCGCCTGCGCTTGCGGCGGCTCCACGCACAAAATTCCCGCCACCAATCACAAGGGCAACCTGTGCACCATCCTTTACGGAGTTTGCAATTTCCTGTGCCACCCAGCTTATGGTTGAGTTATCTATGCCGTGTCCGGCACTGCCAGCTAGAGCCTCACCGCTCAGTTTCAAAAGACATCTACGAAATTTAAGCATAAAGCCTCCCAGCGGACTTGAACCGCCGACCTGCTGATTACGAATCAGCTGCTCTACCAACTGAGCTAGAGAGGCGAGGTGGTGTTAATGTAGAAAAAACAATTACTAAGAACACCGATTCATAGAATAAAAATTCTTGTAAAATTGGCATAGAAATGACATTGAAAAGTCTCAAAGAAAATTAATGAAGAGGTAAGCCTAAAACATAGCATTTAATTGGACTATCATAAGGGCATTTAGTGTTAGTATCTTCGTATCTTTTCCCACCTATTCCACCATAACACAAGGCTTGTAATGCTTCGTTATTTAAGTTTTGGCATTCATCTTTACTTGCTTTCATTTTAGAATAAGCAAAGGCTGTTGAAGCCAACGCCACGGCAAATGCTACTGCTACGATTTTCTTTTTCATTATTTATCTCCTATTACGGTAATAATTTTCAGAATACCCAACAACCTAAGATACCAATCAAAGCAAAAAAACCGGCTACAGAAAGAAGGTAAATCAACACACCCCATTTATCATCTTCAGGTTCATTAACTTGCTCTTCCCAGCCAAATTTCGGATACTCGCCTCCGTGAAAACTCATAAGATACTCCTTTTTAGCTAAAATAATAAATTTTTTTGTGTTATTCCAGTTTTGCCGTGTTGGATTCTTGCGGATAGTCTTGGACACAACGAACGGAACATAAGTCGAGCTTCCCATGATAGTCCACGCCCACAATGTCACGGCCGCTGAGCATTATACGGCAACAGGCTTTGTTTCCATCGTGTCCAGCACTCCACCAGTAGCCGTAGTCACCGACATTGCAACAATAACCATCCGAAAAGCCGCAGGCACCAGGCAGAGCCGAAAAGCTGAAGTCATCCGTGCCGCCGCCAGGTTTCCCTTCACTACTCATCCAGCCGCTTTTCGCTTTGAGCTTCTTTCCTGCGATTTTACCTCCGCCTACAAAATCTACAAGGGCATCCCATTCCTCATCGTTTGGCAAATGCCAACCTGGGGGGCACGCATTTAGTGCGGTTTTCCATCCGTAAAGAAGGCCGTATTTTTCGAAATTGTCAGGGTCGCAATCATTGACTATGCTACCGGGCGCATCATAAGCCAAGTTTTCTGCCATCCAGACTTGCTCACCAATTTTCACGGTTTTATACACCCTGCCGTCTCTAGGGTCGGTAAAAGAGCCTTTTATGTCGCTAGGCGTAGGGGTGTTGCCAACAACTTTTTTTCCGCATTTGGGGCAAAAATTCGCATCGTCTTCAAGATTTTTTCCGCAATTTGAGCAGAACATTATCTTTTCCCACCTATTCCACCATAACATAAGGCTTGTAGTGCCTCAGATAAATTTGGGCATTTATCTTCATCTGCTTTCATTTTAGAATAAGCAAAAGCTGTTGAAGCCAACGCCACTGCAAATGCTACTGCTATGATTTTCTTTTTCATCAGGTGTCTCCTTCTTTATTTAAAATAATAAAAATCAGAAGGCAAAGATTCCCTTGTGTCAACCATTAAGGGTTCTCCTCTAAATTTTTCACGCTCTTCTCGTTTTTTAGCCAAAATAGATACTTCTTTTTCCAACCTAGATACCTCTTGAATTTTATGCTCAATAGCTTTCTTTTCGAAATAAGCGAAGGCTGTGGAAGCTAATACAAAAGTGAACATCACGGCAAATGCTACTGCTACTATTTTCTTTTTCATAGACTTGTTTCCTATTTTTTACAAAAATAGTAATTCTTTTGTGCCACTCCCCGCAACTGAAATTAGATTATCCACTAGGTTTTATGGCAAGTGACACGGAAATGACAAATGCCTTTGCACCAGCTATTCTGTCGTATAGCTCTTTTTAGACTCTTATTGGTTATCCTCTATACCTCTGTAAATGAACTTGTGCTCAAAGAGCCAAACCCTTCCTACACGATCCAAATGTACGGAATCTATGTCTAACATTTTCACAGGGCAATTCGCCGTGTTGAGTCCTATGCTATGACTGGGGAAGCCTTTTGACCAGTCCCAAATGGTATTATCCCTTTTATAGACAAGGTTGTTCATTATTTTTGCCTCTTCGGGCGTGAGAGTTTCCAAAAGTTGGGTTTGCTCTGTTATTGAAGTTCTGAGACCTTGTTCCAAGTCAATTATTGATTCAAGTTTTTGTTTGTCCACGTTTTGCTCCGAGTACCGAGCTAATTTTCAGGCATTCATAAGGTATTTAGGAGCGAGACCTTGACAAAACCCTAAAAAATTGCTATTTTTTATACCCAATAATTTCAAGAGGGTATTAGGAGTCGGTTAATGTTCCAAAACTTAACCGTAAGGAGTGGTGTTTCATTTTTTACGTTTCAAAATGGAACATAGTTTATCGGTGATCGCTGTTTTTCGCTCAAAAAAGCCGTTTTTGCAGGTGGCATAGCTTTTGCTTTAATAGAAGCAAAACAGATTTTTCACTTAACCATGGAGGACGAAATAAAGAATGACATAAACGATAATTTAGATACGGAAGAACATTTTATAGATAAAAGATTTAAAACACCTATTTCTATAAGATTCACCTATACTATTCACTTAACAAATGAGGTTTACAATGGCAAATAAAGCCGACGAACAATCCGTTTCAGAAGAACAGTCAATTGAGCTTCAAGGTATTACCGAAGGAGCTCTAAATACCGAAAGGTATGATGGGGTAAAAAATAGTTCCGAATCACAGCAAGACTCTGGTTTGGAAGTTATACTTACAACCAAGTCAGGTTCTACCTTAACCCAAGTCGAAGTTTGGAATTTCGACTATAATGAGCACTTGCGGGTGCTACGTACAGCTAAACCTGTGGGTAATAAGGTGGAAATTGACAAGGTTGTTAATTCCCAAAAAGGCTATGAATACTCGGTTTGTTTAAGTTGTGTTATGCCTATCGCTTTAATACTGCTAGATAAAGGAGAAATTCCTGAAAAAGAGCAGAAATTGTGGCGTAGGTACTTATTTGATGCGTTTGGTTTAGAAAAAGTTCTTTTGCTTAAAAGAAAATAGAACCTATAACTATAATTGCATAAATAACAATGGCCACGGGGTTTTGGCCATAACTCTTTCAGAGATAACTCCCTCGCTTATTTCACCTACACGGAGTAATGCGAGATAAATAAGAAGTAGGAGCAGGTAATTACAGTGAAAAGACTTATAAAGTTCATAGGACAAAAGAAAGAATCTTGGAAACCGCAGGAGTTTGAATTAAATGATTGCACCCAGCCCGATACTCCAAAAAATGAAAGGGCGATGATTCTATGGCACAAAGTAGATACCGATGTATTCTCTGACACGATAATGCTTGACATAGACAAACCTATGAAGGAAGTGATGGGTGATTTGGACATAACTCATGTAAAAGCTGTTTTTGAGTCCTCGTCCGGTCGTGCTCATGTATTAGTCCATGTATCTGGTTTGAATAAGGATAATTTCAAAAATGCCTATGACTATGTAGGGAATTTGATAGATCCCAACTTTGACAAATCATGCAACGAGCTCAGCAGGGGATTTTTCATAGGAAATAAGATTATCTTTCAATGCGATGACTCTATGCCAATAGACCTATCTATGATTAAGGATAAACCGTTTCATTCTGAAGTATCATTAGTTACTATCTATAACTATAGTACTAATAATAATGATAGTACTAATGATACCGATAGTAAACACCATTCAAATCCATACAAGTTTATTCAAGGTCAGAGACTCAATTGGCTAAAGCACGAGCTTAAAGAGTTGGCAAGGAAAGAGAATACCACGGATAACTTGGAAACATTCGCCTATCCCTACGTAAACAGTGATACAGTGCTTAAAAAGGAAGTGTATAGGTTCATTGCATGGCAAAGGAAAAACTTCAAGCCATTCAAGGTGGCTAAGAAAAAACCTTATTCTGGTAGGAAGAGTTACTATAACGAATACAGAGCTTGGAGAGACTGGGGCAAGAGCCACTCCGCAGCCATGCAAAGTGCTTATGGTAAATACTATTCACCTGCCACAAGCAAGAGAGCAAGGGCAAAGTTTAACAAAGAGAATGGTATAACATTGAGCAAATCCAATAAATTATCTACACAGAAGAGGAACGAGAAGTTTGAGGTTATCAATGTGTGCTATAAACGAGGCATGAGCCAACGAGAGGCAAGCAAGTATTTGACAGAGATGAACGGCAAGGGCTATAGTTTAAGGGTAATCAACCAATACTATCAAAAAATAAAATCTTTTTGTGCTATTCCCAGCAATTGAAATTAGATTACCCATTAGGTTTTATGGCAAGTGACACGGAAATGACAAGGACTGAGGCTAATTTAGCAAGGAACGTGGAGCTTATTAGGCTGGCTCGTGACTCGGATAGATTTACGAATCAGCTGCTCTACCAACTGAGCTAGAGAGGCAGGGTGGTGTTAATGTAGAAAAAAACAGAGGTTCTTATTCTGCGGATTGGCTGACTTTAATAGAAGTATAATAATGGTTTCTATCATCTACAATAGAAATAGAAAACGTTCTTTCTTTTCCAGTTTCGTTTTTCTTTACCGAGACTATGATTTTTTTGTTTTCCGGTTTATTGAT
Source organism: Candidatus Fibrimonadaceae bacterium (assembly GCA_031281265.1). Taxonomy (GTDB): domain Bacteria; phylum Fibrobacterota; class Fibrobacteria; order Fibrobacterales; family Fibrobacteraceae; genus Fibrimonas. The sequence continues at coordinate 14,175 of JAITFO010000091.1, read as the reverse complement.
GCTGAACCAAGGGTGTTCTATACTTATCACATGTTCATTTTCTTCATCTGTAAGTATAGTGCCAGATTCATATAAATAGTCTCCTCCATGCTCGCCTGTTATATAATATTCCAAGTCTATAACAGTATCTCCTATGTTAAGCCAAAGCATATCCCAATCCTTTCCTTTCGTAGTTATGCTGTCTATGCCGCCCTCGGCGTTAAACCGTAATTCGTTTGAAGATAGGTTTATGTTATCAACCGGTATTGGTCCAGTGCATCCGTTGCCATCATCATAATATAATCCATCTGAAGACAATTTCATAGCGGTTGTTTTTAAAGCGCAACCATGACGACGTTCATCACCAATAATAGTGTTACAAGAGAGCAAAAATAGGCAAAAAACCGAGAATAAGTAGGCAATATTCCTCATATTTATAAATATACTATTTTTTAGTTATTTTAGCAATAAATTTAACAATATGTTAAAAAAAGCGGAAAAATTTAACATATTCCAAGAATATGTATAGTTTTGATACATATTTCCACAAATTCTATATTTACCCTCAATAGGAGAAATACAATGAGAAAACATTTCACAAAATTTGCACTAGCTGCAGCCTTAGGGTTTGCCTCGGTATTCACCCTTTCTTGCTTAGACGAGAAAGAAGTTAAAGAGATTATTGTCAGCAAGGTAGTCGGCTTGCCTTCGTCTAGCAGTGGTAGCGAAACTCAAGGCGGTTGCCCTAATACAGTGACGAGCAACGTCACTGTATCTTGCGGCTTCCAAACTTACAAAATCGTTAAAATCGGTAAGCAAATTTGGATGGCTAAGAATTTGAATTATGATGTTCCTGACAATGGTACCGATGTATGTTATGGGAATGTTGCCGCCAACTGCGTAAAATACGGCAGATTGTATAATTGGGCTACTGCTATGGCTCTTCCTCCCAAATGCAATAGCATCCGTTCCACAAACGATGCGGCTTGCACTATAACGGCTCCCCGCCATCGTGGCATTTGCCCCGAAGGCTGGCATATCCCAAGCAAAGGCGAGTGGGATGAGTTACTAGTTGTCAATGGTAAACCTAGATATGCCGAGTTAAAGGCTAAGAATGGCTGGAGCGACAATGGCAACGGTACGGATAATCACGGCTTTTCTGCCTTGCCAAACAACAGTGCTGGCAACTCCGTTGCCTGGTGGAGCATTTTGGAGTACAATGCCGACTATGTAGCCAGCCGTGGCATATCCTCCAACAATGAAACTCCAAAATCTGATGATGCCTCTAAGAGTAGCTTTCTCAGTGTTCGTTGCATAAAGGACTAATACAATGCCTTTTTTTGAAAGTACTGAATCTAAAATAGTAGCTATCCAATGTGTAATTATTTGGACTACGTTTTTGATTGCGATAATAAAATTTACGCGACACAGAGACGAAAATGAAGATTTTCATGGAGCGATTCTGAAAAACAAGGGTCAACACATGGCCGGAAAAGCTAGTTCAACTTCAGGTACGCCTATGCTCAATTTTGTGACCATTGACGAAATATATGAGATGCCCTTGGAGATGTTGCAAAGCGTGCCCAAAGAGCAGATGGAGCAATTGCCTCCTGATAAAAGGCAGTTAGTTAGAAGAAGGATCAATGACTTAGTACAGGAAGAACGTGCTAAGCAGAACAAATAATCCACCTAGCTATTTTCTATATTCCCGTTATGGACTCCATCCCGTTTAAAGATGTGTTTTTTTACATAACAGCTGTTGTTATGGTGGCGGGTGCCTTGCTCACGGTTTTGGTGAAAAACATCCTGCACAGCGCAATTGCCCTTATAGGTACGTTTTTTGGTTCGGCGGTTCTATATTTTTTGCTTTCGGCGGAATTTGTGGCTGTGGCTCAAGTGATGGTTTATATAGGCGGAGTTGTTGTTTTTATAGTGTTTGCAATTCTTTTGACAAGTCGCTTAGGCGAGAAGGCTCTTGAAGTGAGCAATTCGCGAAAAATTTTGGCGGTGTTTTTCTCCGTGGTTGTCACAGTTTTGGCGGTTATGCTTTTGAAAGAAGTTGGCGAAGTTGCGCAAACTGCAACCGCAGATTTTGCCTCCCTCTCCGAGATAGGCAAAAGGCTTCTCTCCTCGAGCGACAGTGGCTTTCTGTTGCCTTTTGAAGCTATAAGCCTGCTTCTTTTAATCTCTCTGATAGGTGCGGTCACAACAGCCCGCACATCCAAAGAAGATAAAAGTACGGAGGTAAAATGACCTTGCAGTCCTGCTTATTGCTCGCTTTTTTGCTCTTTGCAATTGGGGTTTATGGGGTTTTAACCCGCCGTAATGCCATAGGCATCTTAATCAGCATGGAGTTGATGTTAAATGCAGCGAATATAAATTTCATAGCCTTTGCGCATTTCAGGGCTTTGGATGCAACGGCGGGGGCAATTTTCAGTCTCTTTGTGATAGCCGCTACAGCTTGCGAGATGGCAATAGCCCTTGCCATAGTCATAGCGGTTTACCGCAGGTACGGTCATTTAGACGTTGATGAACTAACGGAACTCCGCGACCCAGATGTCTGATGTTTGTTTGCTGGGAGCCACAGGCTCCATAGGCGATTCAGCCCTTGACGTTATAAGGCAGCATAGGGAAAGATTTTCTTTGCGTTCCATAGCAGCGCATAGCAATGTGCAAAAGATGGCGGATATTTCAAAGGAATATCCCGATGCAAAACTAGCTCTTTTTGATGAGAACTCCGCTACAGAATTGCAGAGAGTCACGGGTAAAAAAGTTTTTGCAGGTATGGAAGGTTTGTTGGAACTGGTTGCGGATTGCGATTTGGTGGTGAACGGTTTGACTGGTTCCGTGGGTTGCGAACCCACATTGAAGGCCATAGAGTGCGGCAAAAAAATTGCCCTTGCGAACAAAGAGACCCTTGTGATGGCAGGGGAGATAATAAAGGAAGCTCTGAAAAAAAATCCAAACGCAAAGATAATGCCAGTGGATAGCGAACACAACGCTATTTTCCAATGCCTTGCCGGATGTAAGAATGCTGAGATTGAAAGTTTGCAGATAACCGCGAGTGGAGGCCCTTTCAGGGAGTTGCCCGCGGAAAAATTTTCTGAGATAACGCTCAAAGATGCTTTGAACCACCCTGTGTGGAGCATGGGCAAAAAAATCACCATAGACTCTGCTTCCATGATGAATAAAGGTTTGGAAGTTATAGAAGCGCATTTTCTCTTTGGCGTTCCTTATGAGCAGATTAAGGTTGTGGTGCATCCGCAGAGCATGGTGCATTCCCTTGTGCAGTTCAGAGATGGAAATTTGATGGCGCAATTAGGCGCACCGGATATGAGAATACCTATTCTCTGCGCAATGGCTTTCCCTGAGCGGTTGCATTTGGAAACAAAACGGCTCTCCTTGCCGGAAATTCAAAAACTCACATTCTTTGAACCGGATTTCAAAAAATTCCCCTGCTTAACCTTAGCTTATGAAGCTGGCAAAGCCGGTGGGACAAGGGCGGCGGTTCTAAACGCTGCAAACGAAGTTTTGGTAAATGCCTTTATGCAGCAAAAAATTTCATTCTTAGACATACCGCGTGGCATTGAGCATTGCCTTTCAAAAATTGCCGAACCGGGCGGCGAATTGAATTTGGAGAAAATTCTCTTTGCAGATTCCAACGCAAGAGAAGCGGCTAGGAATTTTCTAGATTAAGTCTATGCTTAGAAGTATTTATGAATATCTCAGCGGGTTTGATTGGGTAGAGATCTCTCGCTTGGCATTGCTGTCAGTTGCTGTTGTGGCTGGGCAAATAGCCATTTACGTTTTTGTCAGAAAACTGTTCAAGAAAAAAATAAATCCGTTTATAGCGAGTAGAAGCAGCGAAGATTTCAAGGGGATAAAATTTCGCAACTATATGTTGCTAACCCCTGCGCGATTGTTGCATATAAGTTTCTTTTTTTCCAAACTTTTAATGTATGCAGTTTTGATATTTTCTTTTTACATATCCATAACGTTATTGTTTGGCATTTATCCAGGCACAAGAAGTTTTGCCTATACTCTGTTTCACGGCGTGCTAGACCCATTTTTGGCAATTATAAAGAGCTTTATAGATTATATTCCAAGTTTATTGCAGATAATAGTGATTATAGCTGTAACACATTATTTTGTTAAATTTTTGAAATTCCTCTCAAAAGAGATAAGCGCGGAGAGAATAGTAATTCAGGGTTTTTATCCGGATTGGGCTCATGCAACTTTTAATCTCTTGAGATTTTTGTCTTATGCCTTCATGGTGATTCTCATATTCCCCCTTTTGCCCGATTCCGAAACTGCGGTGTTCAGGGGAGTCTCTGTGTTTTTGGGTGTTTTGTTTTCTCTAGGTTCAACCACCGTTATATCAAACGTAGTGGCTGGCATGGTTTTGACATACATGCGTTCTTTTAAGTTAGGCGATAGGGTTAAGGTTGGCGAGGTGCTTGGCGACGTGGTTGAAAAAACTCCTTTTGCGGTTCGCATAAAAACATCTAAAAAAGAAGTAGTGACCGTTCCAAACGGAACGCTTTTATCCTCCAATGTTGTGAATTTCAGCACCTCTGGCGATGAGAGAAGCGGGGTTATACTTTATATGCCCGTCACGGTTAGCTACGATGTTCCCTTGAGAAATGCCATTGAGCTGATAACGCAAGCTGCTCTTAAAACCGAAAATGTTTTAACTAACCCGCCTCCTTTTGTTTTGGTGAAAAATTTGGGGAACGCCGCCACCGAGCTGGAACTCAACGTTTATACAAACGAGCCGGAAAGGCAACCCCGCATATTCTCCGATATGAACGCGAATATAAGGAGTTTGTTTGAGCAGAACGGCATAAATATGGTTACGCCTGTTTTTAGTCGGGTGTTTTTAGAGAACCCAGATAATCAGCAATAGCTATTTTTGATTTGCCTATATTCAACAGAATAGAATTTTCATCTATTAGTTTGCGCTGCGAAATATTTTTCACTATTTGCGGCAAATTTTCCACATCCTCTTTTTTTACGAAAATTCCTATATGTTTGCTGATGTCCACTGACCATTCATCGTGCTCCCACTCATCTCTTTTTCCGCTCTCCAAAGAGATTACGGGTCGTTTAAAAGCTAAGTAAAAATCCAAGCGAACCCCGCTCAACTCGCTGATTAGAATATCGGCTTTTGACAAAACGGATAAATTGTTTATCTCCGTGTTGAAGGAAATGTTCGGCAATTCTTTTTGCAAATTTTCTATGAAGTCCTTTTCGCATACATAGGAATAGGGGTGTGGGCGTACAATTACATTATAGCCAGCGTTTGCCAAATCCAAAATAAATTTTGAGCCATAAATTTTTAAAATTCCACCGCTGCCCCAAGTGCTCGCTATCAAAATTGTTTTGCCATCGGTTTTATTTTGCAAGGCTTTTGCGTTTTCAATCAGCGTATCTAAATAAGGCAATCCGGCGTTCACAACTTTTTTATTTTTAAATAAATTTGCAAAGTCGCTTTGGTGCAACAGAATTGTGTCGTAATTATCCAAGCCACCTTTTTTATAGCCCATTCCGGTTGCGTGAAAGATGTGGATTAAATTTTCGCAGTTCTTAGGTTTTTTGATAGGGTAGCCCTGGCTCCCGATATTTGGGCTTGTCGCCAAGATGTTCTTTTCTTTGAGGTTGCTTATTTCAGAGTAGCCTTTGTTCCCAGAACCCACGAACTTAACTTTGAATATCGAAAAATCCTCATTCTCATTGCCAAAGTCGTGCAAATCCAAAGCGGGGTCGTTTATGTCCATTGTGTAGTAGGTGAATTTTATTTTTCTCTTTATCAATTCCTCCACAACATCCTTGAAATAAATCCAATAAATTTTGCCCTCGCTGAAAATCGCAAGGTCGGATTTGAATACCTCTTGTTTTTTGCCGGTTATCAATTCTTTTATTGAATAGAAAATATTTTTGGCAAAGAACGCTATGCTGCCCAAAATGCCGAACAACGCTGCAAACAAGGCATTGCCCGTGCCTGGATCTAAGTAGCCATCTCTGCTGCCAAAGTTGATTTTTATTTTCATCATTTCTCCACAAGCTCAGGGGTAGCTGTGTTTGGCATGATTTTATCATGCTCCAGCGCAAAATCAGCAACTTTAGCCAGCGTGTTTGCCAGCTTTTCCATTTTCAAAACCATTTCTCCGTTTTCTTTAGAAACATCTTTTGTCTGCAAGGAGTCGGAATTTTCAAAGAGCAGCGGTTCTTCGCCATATCTATATATAAAGCGAAAATCGCCGTAATTCAAAGTTTTATAACCGTAGTGGGTACCAAAAGCAAAATTTTTGCGTTCTTTAAGCAAGCTATGCCCAATAAAAGGCGTAGACTCTTTTATGCCAGCGAGGTCTAAAATAGTAGGCGCTATGTCTATTTGGCTTGTTGAAATGGTATCCGTTTTTTGCGGGATATTTTTGCCTATTATCACAAATGGGATATGGGTTGTTGAATAATAAGCGCCGCCGCTCATCGTGGCATTCCCGTTTTCACCAAGCGGAAAGCCGTGGTCTGCTACAACTATTAAATATGTATTTTCAAACCAAGGTTCGTTTTGAATGGAATGCACAAACCTTGCGAGTTGCCGGTCTGCGTAATTCATAGTGTAAATAATTCGCTCTTGTATGGATTTTTCTTTTTCTGCGTCTGGCATATTTGCCGCAAAGTTAAAAGGATAGTGGTTGCTTCTGGTTATGAATGTTGTTAAAAATGGTTTATCTCTATTTGCAAGGGAATCTTTTATGAATACGCTTGCCCAGTCCCAAAAAAGCGAATCGTCTTCTCGCTCGCGGCTATAATGCAGCTTGTTATACCACTTAGAAAACCACACGCCCAAATTATCCCACGCCGGATCTGCCGCAGAAAAAAAGTCCGCTCGCCATCCCGCATCCCGCATATAAGAGGCAAAACTTGGTATTTTTATAAAAGGCAAATCTGTCACCTGCCCTTTTGTGGAATGTGTTTGTATTCCCGTGAGAGACGAAAGAAGCCCGCCAACGGTGGGCAATCCGCTTACATGCATCCTATTGAAGTTCAAACCCGCGTTCATCAAAGAACATAAAAACGGAGAGGATTTTTCCACATCTATATAACGGTGAGATTCCAAAAAAATCACTATAAAGTTTTCTGACGATAACGAATCAGAAGAGTGAGGGACATTTTTCCACAAAGGGTATTCTTTTGAAAAAGAGACGTTGGAAGTGTCCATATCTATCTCTTTCCAAAATTCCTGATATTCCAAAATTTCCTCTTCCGATAAACTCTGCTTGTTGGTGGAATATGCAATCTCTTGATATATCAAACTTACAACAGGGGTTAATTTTATGGAGCGAAAACCCCCCGGCCATATAACGTTCAAAAACAGCCAGCAGCACAGATAAAATGCCACTCCGCCTATAAGAAATTTGTGAAGATAGTTTTTTTTGCTAAAATAGCGGGAGAAAACTTTATTCAAAAAATAAAAAGCGGGGAACATCAGCAAGAGCACAGCTACCTGCAAAAACGGTACGCTTTGGTCGTAAGCAAAATAATCCCAGAACATTTTAAGACTTGCCGGGTCTTTGTAGGTATCCATGAGCGCAAATGAAATATGCGAGCCCAAAAACCGCTGAGTCTCGTGGTCTGTGTAAGTCAATAAAAGAATTATGGAATGGAAAATTATGAATGTGTATTTATATTTGCCGATAAAAATCGCCGAAAATACCCATATCGCAAAAGAAACCGCAATCCACATATAATCCCAAGCGAGCGCGTGAAAAATATACCAATCGGGTTTGTTTACAAAAGGTATTCCGTAGGGGTTGTTTCTGAACAACAGCAAAACCCTAAGTGCTGCATGAACCACCCAAAAAGCGAGCATAATTGGCAATAAGGTTTTAAAGGCAGAGGCAACTTTTGCATAACGTGTCATAATGTTTTTTCCTTATAAAAATCTTTGTAAAAAATGCCCTTGTCAAATTTATGTGGGCCTAATTGTGCCTCTGTATTTTTAATTTTGTATTTCAAAGGAATTTCGCTATCAAAGAGGTAGGCAAAGATTATCGGGAACAAATCCTGTGTCACATTGAAATCACTGTCATATTTTGCGGCTTTTTCCTTGTCTGGGAATCTAATTGCCATAAATGCCCCGAATATATCGCGGAATTTTATATAATCAACCCTGTTTAAATCGTAGTTTTTGGGAATGCGCTGAACATCCATTATATAAGGGCCGTGGTCGCTCATAAATATGATTATGGCGTTGGGATTGTTTTTAACTATGGAATCCATTTCAATTTGCATTTCACGTATCGCTTGGTTATAATCGGGGAGCCATTTTCTAAGCTCCGCCTCTCCTGAATTTAAAATACCGCTGGAATGTCCGGGACCGGCAGTTGTCCATGCAAAAATTTTATCTTCGTTCTTCTTTTCGGCCGCGAGTTTTGCAAGTTCAAGATTTTTATCTATGGAATCGCCTACGAGCATGGTATTTAATTTTCCTCTCATGAATATCGCTCTGAGCAAAAGGTTGTTCGCTATTTTATCTGTTGCCCAAAAATCGTAAGCTGTGTTGCTCTTTTGAAAAAACCATCTATTGGATATATTTGCTACGCCGGTTTTATAACCTTTATTTTTCAACAATAAATTTGTGATGTTGTTCCCGTTTAGAAAATGCCTGAAATATTCAAAGGATGCTCCGCCTGCACCCAAAGCGTAAGTTGTGGGAATTCCGGTTTTTGACTTTGAAAGGACATCCGTTGCCATTTGAAAAACGCTGTACATCGTTTGCAGCGTTTGGTCGCCCAGCGAGTAAACATCATAAATTTTAAATCCGTTTTTCTCCAAGACCTCCGTAAATTCATCAAAGTTTGGCATATTCAAATGCTTGGCGTAGTCCTTGTGTGGAAAAGCATCGTGCATAAAGAGATATATGCTGGAACTGTCCTTTAGCTCCAGTTCAACTAAATCTTGCGGGAGTTCTATTTGAGGCAGCGCAACGGGTTTTGAATCTTTGGGTTCTGCAAAAATTGCGCAGTAAATGGCAGCGCATGTAAAGAATATCATTAAAACTTTTTTTTGGCGTCCACAGAAATGCACAAAGTAGAGAACCGTAAAAAAACATACAAATCTGGGTGTCCAGTAACTGTCCATAGCTTGTGCCATTTCCCTTATCATCGGGAAAAACATAAAGAAAAGTATAAAAGCAACGGCTATCTGAAATCTGAACAATAATGTAAATGCAAGCGTAATTGCCAGCAAAAATGCGATATATACTTGCAAATCGGTACCTACAAAATAAATGGCATTTTGCTTGTAAATCAAAATGGCTGGGAATGCCATTGCGGTAAAAGCCAGCGCAAAATTCAGTGGCAAAGGCTTTGGAATAACCCAGCTTCGCAGCGTAGCCAAAACATTTTTTGGCATAGCCAAATTGGTAGTTTTAAAAATAAAGGCGTATCTTACAAAATTGAAAAACTGATTGAAAGTCCAATATATCAAGAGTGCGGAATTCTGCGTGTAGAGCAGAACAAAGAAAACCATCGCTATAAAAATGCCCTGCCTGCGTTCCTTGCTTTTAGCCTCAGTCGATATAAAAACGGAGGCTGCATTTATGGCTGTCATAACCATAGGGAGTATATTCACTCCGTTGAGCAAGAAATCCGGCTTGCCTAAATCTTTTAGAAATAGGAATTGCTCGCCGCTGAGCGGATTTTTTGTCAAAACTTCATAAGCCGCAAATAGCATGGGAATTTGTATGAATAAACTGCCAAGCGAACGTAACGAATAAAACGGGTAATAGGAAAAAGACCAATAAAGCTCTTTTAATAAAGTATGCCTAGCGTTGGAATTTTTTACCGAGCTTATTTTTTGTATAAAAGGCTCTAACCTTTGCTTGATTGTCCGCTCTTTTTTTTCTAGAATTCCGGTTAAATAATAAAAGGGAGCGAGGCAAAGGCTAACCGCAAAAGACAGCAGAATAAGCGAAATGCCATAAGAACCGGTTAGCTCATAAAAGCGAAACAGACACGAACTTATAGCAGTTTCTAGCAAAACCACATAGAGAATATAGAAATAATGATATTCTATGCTTTAATTTTACTTTTGCCAAATAATAACTGCGTAATTTTGCCAAAAATGCCGGAATGTTTTTTGCTATATCTGTGCAAATCGCTCCAGCTATTGTCGCAGAGGTGAACCGCATAAGCGTTGTTTGTTTTATGCAGATGGTTAGGGAAAAAATCTGCTGGCATTATCACCATATTGCCTTTCAGCTGCTGAAAACCGCAGACATATTTAAAACCGTATTTTTGCGCTATTGCCGCATATATATCTGGAGCCACCATCTGCTTTTTTTTGCTGTTGTCAAATACAAAATTATTTTTTTCGTACCAAGCCATGCAATCTTTTATAAAAGGGTTTCCAGCCTTTGCACCGAATACGGCGGCTTGCAAACCAAAGCCTTCTATTCTTTTCATTTCGTTATTCACAAAATCCGGATTTTCATTTTTCTTCAAGGCTTTTGCATAATCAGACCACCACGGGACTGTTGTCAAATCGCGTTCCAGAGATGTAAAAAAATCGTAATTGAGCAAATCATCAAAACTCTTTTTCACAAAAACGTCGGTGTCAAAATATATCCCGCCCTCGTTGTACACCGCATATAATCTCACATAGTCTGCGGCAAAAGCCCATTTTCGCATATCATACGCCTGTTTTACAAAAGGTACGGAATTCAAGTCAAATCTATCCGCATTCCATAAAACGAGTTCGTAGTCCGGCATCTTTTCTCGCCAAGTGTTCATACATTTTTCAGCTACTTCTGGCATTTTATCTTTGCTCAACCAGCAGTAATGTATTTTTTTGGGAATGAGAGACATATTGTAGAATATAAAAAAATCCACCCAGTGCTCAATCCTTTACGCAGCGAACACTAAAAAAGAAGCCGTGCTTATCGCTGTCGCTCCAGCGGACATACTCGTAGTCGTAGCTCATACCCCGGCCGTCTGCGAAGTTAACATCGTCCTCCGAGGTGCTCCACCAGTTGCCACCGTCTCCGCTATCGTTGAAAAAGTCATCGGAATAGCCATAGCCGCCCGGCAGGGCCGCAAAGCCAAAATCATCCGTACCGTTGCCTGATTTTCCTTGATAGCTATTCCAACCGTTAGTAGCTTTCAAAAATTTACCAGCCGTTTTGCTCTCGTAAGGGCTGCTCGTACCGCTTGTGCCGTCTGCAAAACGGGACAACTTGTCCCACTCAGCGTTATTCGGTAAATGCCAACCTTTAGGACAAGACTTATTAGCCGTTTCCCAATTATACAATCTCCCATACGTGTCACAGTTGGAAGGTTTGTCATCATAGCATTTTGAACCCTTCGCCTCATAATTCAAATTTTCTGCCATCCAAGTTTGCTCGCCTATCACAACCGTCCTATACTTCTTCCCGTCACGGCTGTCTGTAAGTTGTTGCCCGTAAACAGCAATAGCGAGCAGTAGCAAAATGAAAAATTGTTTATTCATTAGTAAAAGCCATATTTGCTCGTGAAATATAGAAAAATTAGGGACTTATATACATCTTTTACACTAAGCCCGTAATCGCATTTTGATGTGATATTGCTCATATTTTGCATTATTTTATCTGATATGTAGCAATATCTATATCGTAATTATCTGAATCTTGAATCGTTAATCCTACAGCCTGCAAACCTAAAGATAAATTAGACGGATTTTGTGGTCCTGCCATCACTAATCCAAATTTTCCATCATTCTGTGCATTTAATTTTATCGGATATACTATAGCATTATTACTTATAGCAATTCCAGAAACAGGAATTGTAACGTTCCCATATTTAGCAAAAACTGCTGCCGCCACTGCTGAAACCTTAGTATTAGGGCTTGCAGAATTGCTGTCATCGTAAAAAAACGAGATATTCAAAACGCCGCCGTATTTTCTTATCCAAATGCTGTGCCGAAATATACCGCTGCCGTTTGTTGCTCCGCTATCGCCTTTGTCTCCCTTATCTCCTTTATCGCCCTTGTCGCCTTTATCTCCTTTATCGCCCTTGTCACCTTTATTCCCATTAATGCCGTCTTTGCCTTTCAATGTATGATAAACGCCGCTTTTGTCTCGCCATACTATCAAATCTTCTTGCAACGCTAATCCGTTTTGACCGGGCTGAAGAATGTTCATTAAGTCGGCTACGTTTGCCGCTTCAATGTTTATCAACTGTATGTTTTTTTCTACTATTGCTGCCATATTTCTGTTATATTGTTGAATGAATTTATATATATCTCGCCGCTGTTTCCGTTTATCATTTTATATAAATTGCTATCGTTGCTATTTCCACCGTTTCCTATATTTCCATTACCGCCTTTCTTTCCTTTCCATTGAGAATAAAAATGCTTTCCGTGAATAGGATGAATCAAATCGTGTCTATGATAATCTATAATTAACATTTTAATTCTTGTTCAATTTTGATTTTTTCTATAAGCCGATTAATGCTAATGTGCTTATTAGCTAAGTTTTCATGAAACTGTTTGCTTATTAAATGCTCTATACCTTCGTTTATCACTTCTAATTCATTTTTTATTTCATTAAGCAATTTATTTTTTTTCTGTAATTCGTATTCCATATTACTGTTATTGTTCTCGTTGGTTAGTTGGTTAGCGATTGAAGTTGAATCGTTATCATTATTTCACCATTTAATCGTGAGCATAAAGCCTTTATCTGCTATGCTGCCATTGTTTATGAACAAATAATAAGGCATTCCTTTGATAGTAATATTGCTCACAGGAACAAATGCTGCTTCTTTTACATCGTTGCCAATAGCATCGTCAATTCTAGCAGGCACGCCAGCACTTTGCGGAATAAGTATAACCCTATAACCTGTCCCAGCGTGAATTTGTATCTCTTTAACTGTGCCTGTTATAGAGCTTGATTCCATCCAAGCGTGACCCGCGCCCAAACCAGTCATCTCGGTTTCCAAGTGCCAATCAAAATATTCGGCAATGATCGCAGGGTCATTGCTAAAAGCGTGTCCCCAATACATCAAGCCTTCGGTCATTGCCGCCGAGACCACGATGCTGAAATTCTTTTCATCGCTGCCGCCAGCGTTAGCAGCTTCAACGACTATATTGAATGTCCCTGTGGCGGTCGGGGTTCCTGATATTGTATTGCCTGAAAAGGATAGCCCTGTTGGCAAATTACCGCTTTTAATGCTCCAAGAAATTGGAGTATCGCCAGTCGCTTCTAAAGTTTTGCTGTATGCTATGCCTACGGTTGCGTAAAGTAATGATGCAGTAGTTATTGCAGGCGGAATGACAACAGGCGGCCCGCACGGCAATTCAACTTCCACGCTTCCGCTATAACTGTTAATGCCGACTATCTTCACAGAATTGCCAGTCTTTACTATGGCGTAATCAGTGTTTTCTGCTAGAACATTATCGCCGTCTTTTACGATTATTCCAGCGGTGTTGTCCGAATAGATACGTTTCGCGCTTCCTATATAGTCTTTAAGCCCGCTGACTTTGATTGAGTTTTGCGTTGCGCCAACATAATAGTTTACGCCTTCAACTAGAACAGAGTCGTTTTTTGTTACTACTATCGGTTCACCGTTCAAATTCATTTTTACAGCCATATTACTATTTAGTGCAACGCAATCAACTCCCGATTGTCCAGACGAACTGGAACTTTTGCCTTGCTCAGAAGACGAAGATGATATACTAGCGTTTTGGCTTGAAGAAGAAACAGCAACGGAATCGCCATCGTTGCTATTGTCATCGCCATTGGAGCAAGAAAGGATGAATGCTGTAGCAAGCACGAGGACTGCCGTGAGTAAAACACGATTGGCTTTCATAAGCGATCTCCTATATTAAAAAAATGCTATAATTTTATTTATTTGCCTTTCCAGCAAAAATTCAGAAACATTCGGTTTTTCTTCGCGCCTTGTCTCATAAATTATTTCAGGGGAATCAAAGCCAAAAGAGAAAAAAGAATCCCTTTTGCCTTTTTTGGTTCTTGCGCCAGCGAGAAACCTAAGCATCTCCCTTTCCTTGAAGCAGAGAAACACAGGCTCATAATGCCCTGAATCAATGTTTTTTCTAGGGCTATATTGCGAATACAAACCGAAAAATATGTAAAAATCTGCATCGCCTTCTTTGCATCTGCCTTCAAAATTATTGAACCATAAATAATGGGCATAT
>JAITFO010000087.1 GCA_031281265.1 Candidatus Fibrimonadaceae bacterium | reverse complement strand
ACAAAGGGAATTTTGTGCTTAACATAAAACTCGGCATTGCCATTCACCGCGTTTGGATGCGTGTAATCAACGGCTATTAAGTTCGGGTATTCTTTTAAAATTTGCCCTATTTTATTTTCCCTCTCCGCCACGCCTAGCAGAGCAAAGCCATTGAATTCAGCCAAGTTTTCGCCTGTTAGCGAAAATGGAATAACATTGAATTTTCTCCTTGCGCAAACCTCCGCAACTATCTGCGCCATCTTCCCCGGCATTCCGTTTACCATTACGTTCATATATTCAATTCCCAACCAGCCATCCCACCACTGCGTTGCTCCTCGTAAAATAACGGCTGGCGGCGTTCTGTACCGCTTCGCGTTTAACCGTTTCCAGAGCTTTTGCCCAGTTCAGATATAAATTATAAGAACCGAACATCTCGTACCAAGCGAGGTTTGTCGCAACGCCAGCCATGTCCGTTAAACCACGCAACTGCGAGGCGTAAGCGTTGTTTAAAACTTTCTGAAATTCCCTTTCGTTTACCAATTCCTTTTTCAATTTTTCCAATTCTTCCCAAACTATTGCTTCCGCTTTTTCCGGGCTTGCCTCCGGTCTTAGAAAAACCGATACGGAGAATGTGGATATAGCTTTGTTAGGGCTGTTGCTCGCGCTTGCACTTGTAGCCAACTTCTCTTCTTCCACAAGCCTTTTGTAAAGCCTGCCGCTACGCCCGTTCAAAACTCCTTCTGCAATGTCCAAAGCGTAAACCGCAGAATCTTCAACCTTTGGCGTTTTGAAAATTATGTCAATGCTCGGCGTTGCATCGTTACGGCGAACTATAAGCCGTTTTTCTCCGGCTTGCTCCGGCTCTCTGAGGTGAATTTCTGGGAAGGATTCGCCTGCCGGGATTTTGCCAAAATACTGCTCTATTTTAGGCAAAAGAGAGTCTGCGGAAAAATCGCCCGCGAAAACCAAAATTGCATTACGTGGCTTGTAATATTTTTTGTAATGCTCTTCCGCTTGTTCCTGCGTTAAATTCGCAATGGAAGATGGCCAGCCTATCGTTGGAATGCGGTAGGGATAAGCCTCGTAAAGCATTGTTCTCAAAGTTTCTCTGTAACGCCCTCTTGGAGGGTCGTCATAGCGCATACGGCGTTCTTCCATAACCACATCGCGCTCAGAGTAAAATTCACGCATAACCGCATTTTGCATTCTGTCGGATTCCAGCCACAAAAACAATTCCACTTTGTTGCGCGGCAAATTCACAAAATACGCGGTCATCAAATCCGATGTAAAAGCGTTTAAGTCAGTGCCACCAGCTTCTTGGTATGCACTCCACAGTTCATCGGGTTTTAATTTATGAGTGCCTTTGAAAAGCTGGTGCTCCAGCAAATGCGCAAGTCCAGCGTTTGCCGGATTTTCGTGAACCGAGCCAGTTACGTAAAAAAGCCTGCAAGCAACGGTTGGAGCTTGTTTGTTTTCGTATAGCAGCACCGTCAGCCCATTTTGCAAAACTTCCTTGCGAACCTTTATGTCTTGTGAGAAGGCAATGGAAAAGAGAAATAAGATTATAAAATAATAGGTTGTAAAACGCATAAATATCCCCACCAAGACTCGAACTTGGGTAACAGGTTTAGGAAACCTGGGCTCTATCCACCTGAGCTATAGGGACGAAATTTTTCCGAAGACTTTTGAACGGCGGGGTTGTTCCTCGCCTCTTTTACCATTATTTTTTGTTTCTCCTCGCTATCACGTTTAACGCTCTCCAATTTTTTACCAAGCAAATCGCCTAGAGTTACACCTTGAGAAGCTGGTACGGCAGGTTTTCTTTTGTCTTTACTATGAGTATTTTTTTTTGCTTTTTCTGCCATGCAAACCTCTTTTGTTTAAATCAAAAGAAATATAGTAAATTTTGTCTGAACATCACGCCCATGCGATACTTGCTCTTTGTCTGAACCCCACGCCCATACGCTACTTACTCGCTGGCGAACATCCGCAGGATGGTCATTCTCCCGATTTTAGGATTTTCCCGATTTCGGAATTATTTTGTTAAAAACGTCAACAGCTGTTTGCAAAATGCACACAGTTGAATTTTTTTCGGATTGACAAGCGTCTAAGTAGTAGGAACAAAAAAACGGAGGAAAAATGACCGAGATCCACACTAATCGCAATCACAAGGATAGTGTTTTCACTAAGCTATTTGGCGAAAAAAGCAATCTTTTGGAGTTATATAGTGCAATTAGCGGCAAAAACTACCCAGAAAGCACAAAAATAGAGATAGTCACTCTTTCGGATGTGCTTTATATGAATCAAATCAACGATATAGCTTTTGTACTGGAAGATAGGCTTATAGTACTCATCGAGCACCAATCGTCGATTAACAACAATATGCCGCTGAGGATGCTTCAATATTTGTCGGCGGAATACGATATGATAGTTGACAGAAAAAGCCTCTACAAGCAGAAAAGGATAATGATACCCACGCCTGAGTTCATAGTTCTGTATAACGGCGATAAAAAATTCCCCGATTACAAGGAACTTAAATTATCTGATTCCTATAATTTCAAAACTCCCGATTTATATTTGGAACTAGTTGTTAAAGTCTACAATATTAACAAGGGTCATAATGCGGATATGGCAGTCAAAAGCCCTGTTTTGAGTGGTTACGAGGAGTTCATAGCAGAGATAAAAAAGAATTTGAAGTCTATGGATCTTCGCGAAGCCATCAAACTGGCAGTAAAAGCTTGTATTAGCAAAAATATTTTAGTATCTTTTCTAGAGAGGCACAGTTCGGAGGTTTTAAATATGTTGATAAGAGGTGAATGGAATATGGATGAGGCCAAGCAAGTTTGGCAGGAAGAGGCTAGGGAAGATGGTCGCGAGGAGGTTCACGAAGAAATTCTAGACCTCATAAAGAAAGGCTATACCGTAGCCGATATTGAGAAACACCTCCGCGAGCAAACCCGCTCTGTAACTGCGTAGATAACACTGGCGAACAGTCGCAGGATGGTCATTCTCCCGATTTTCAATAGCTTATTTCAGCTTTTAGATATTTCTTAAATTTAAATCCTGTTCCACGAGTGTCGGCAAAATTTTCATCTCCTACGAGAATATAAATTCTAGATGTATTAGTTACATAGTTATTATTTACTTGACGAAATAATTGTTCAGGATTATTTATTGAACCGCTTTTTATAAAGAAATAATACAAGACTTTTCTATGTTGGTCACTTAGCAACAGATGAAAATCAGATTTAAATCTATTATTGCTAATATCCCACCACCATTTAGGTGGCTTACTATTTTTGATTATACTTGAAAACTCTGTATTTGCATTTTCCAAGTCTTTAGAAAGTTTATTGTTAACCAAGGCTATGGCTTCTTTTTTAGATATTTTTTTTGTTACCATCTTCTCTTCTCCTTGCCCTTTCGGGCGGTTAATTCACACCAACACGGTGCAAATTCTTTTTCAGTCCTTCACGCAACGAACGCTGTGCAAGTCTATCTTAGGGCTGTAGTCGTTTTTAACATACTCGATGTCGTTATCCCAGCATCGCCGATAAGCACTTGAGCTATTGTACTCCGAGCTACTCCACAAGAGGAGACTGAAGCCAGCGTTGTTAAAGCCAGTAGTTAAAGTGCCATAGCCACCCGGTAAGGCGGAAAAGCCATAAATGTCCGTGCCAGGTATATAACCATTACCAATATTCCACCCGCTCGTTGCTTTCAATTTGATTGCAGCAGTTTCACCGCCAACTGCATTCATCAATACCTCCCAATCCGCATCGGTAGGAATATGCCATCCGTTGGGGCATATTCCCTGATGCTTTGACGATATTGATGTAGCGCAGGAACTGGTGTTGCAGCTAGGAGGTAATTTCATCGCAGTTGTCCAGTCGTAAAGACGACCATAAGTATTGCAGTTTGCAGGGTTATTGTTGTAGCATACATCAGTATTATTGTCGGGAACATCATAATTCAAATTTCTCGCCATCCAAGTCTGTGAGCCAATCACAACCGTCTTGTAAGTCTCGCCTTGATAATTTAGCAGGCTTGCGGCATAGTTTATGCTGCCCGTGTCGTCTGGGTTGTTGCGCTCAAAATCCGTACAGGAAGCGAGCAGAAATATTGCTGCAAATAGAAAAAATCTTAAAACCATATATGCACTCCTATTCCCGAAGCCAAAATAGCCCCGCCAATGATGTAAAACATATTCCTGCTGCTGCGGCTGTCTTCCACTTTCTTCCATTCAGCATCGTAATAATTTTGCTGTTGCCCCTTCTCGCTGTATCTATCAAAAGCATCCTTGGCCTCTCCGTTCTCATATATGGCATAACTTATAAGTGCCACTCCCAGCACGTCCAAGCCAATTGCAACCCAAAAACTTGTTTTAACAGGCTTCTCAGACTTGGGCACTTCATCACCTGGCACCGGTGTGGACTTTGGCTCAGGTATGTAAATAACGTCGGGCATTTTCCCAAACATTGGCGGGGCGTTTTCGTTCAAAACTGCAAGCAAACCGAATATGTCTTTGGCATTGCCTGTGAAGGAATCAACCAAAGAACCGCTTGCGCTATGGTATAATTCCATGCTGATAGTTAAATTGCCGCCTAAACGCCCAAGCCTAGCCTGCCCAACATAATCCGCACTCACCTTTCTGCCAATTTCCGCCAAGCATTGCGCTTCTTTGCAAACCTTCCTGGCATCATCTTTCCCCAGCATATCTATTATGCTCTGCGCAGTCATTATGGAGTAATTGTCTTTGGGCAATATCTTTACCGCAATTTCCCTCAGCCTCACGGTCAGGTAGTTCAAATCCGAAACTTCCATCTGCGAGTCGCCGTCATCTTCCGTGTTCAATATGGCAACACGCCTATACTGCTGCCCGTGGGCGGTGAGGGCAAGCAGTAGCAAAGCAAATATATAAGTCATTCTACGCATTTTGGTATCCACTCCTTTATTTCTTTTTCCCATTCGCTCCAAAAAACTGCCTTGGGCAAATTCTCAATTAAATTTTCCATAGCCAAGTTTTTTTTCTGCGAATGGGAAGCGGTTATAGGTTCTTTGATTTTTAACATTGAATATTTTTCCCCTCCGCAGGATTCAATTGCCAGCGAAGGATTGACGGAACATTCTATTTCTATGGAAGAACTAGCGCATTTCTCAGGGCAATTCAAATCCAGCTTCAAGCCATTGGAGCATTTTGATTTTTCCATTCTTATTTTGTTTGAGAGCATTGAAAAAACAGTTTTGGAACATTCATTCCCGGCATCCTGCCAAAAAACTTTCACGCTCCTGCAGTAACTCTCGTAATTTGCCTTTGCCCTTGTATAGATTTCCTTTGCCGGATAAGGGCTTTCAACGCCCAAAACCTCTAGCAGTTTTTGGAGCTTGATGAATTCCACCCAAAGCCTCCGTGTTTTTTGCCAAGCCTCGTTTTTATGCTTGGGGTGTTTGGTGCTGAGTGCTGTGTTGGCGGCAAGCGAGAGGGAATCCGAGAGCAACCGTTGCTGCTCCAAAAAGCCTTTGGCGGCATCCTTGGCACATATATAAGATTTAAGCTCAAATTCGCCGTTTTTCTGCCGCTTGGGGGTTTCTATTTCCTTGAAGCCGAGAAGGGTTAAATTGCTCTCTATCTCGCTTGTCTCTGAAAATTTGCTGGATTCTTTGAGAACACCGTCAATTTCCTCGCTTTGGTCGGTCATCTTGGTTTGAGATTTTACATTGGAAATTATGCTTTGCGCTATTTCCGTTTTTGCCTTGGCTCTGGCATTGTCGGGGTTTTTGCCAAGGACTGTGGTGCTGAGGAACGAGCCGCCGCAATTGGCAGCGGCTTTCGCGGAGTCTGCCGGCGTAAAGTCAGCAAAGGATGTCACGGCAAAGGCAAGGGCAAAGAGCAGGGGTTTTAAAAGAGGGGAATTCATATTATTATATCTTATTGACGATGTTTTTCACAAATGCTATAATACCTTTCTTGGATTCCTTTATTATCTGCTCGCTCAAAGGCTTTTCCTTTGCTGTTTCTTCAAGGGCTTTGCCAAAAAGTTCTTTGTTGATGACCATAACCACCGTTGTCACATACACCGTTTTGCCTTTATTGAGCTGCGTTGCTTCCTCGTCTATGTACGTATAGCTCAGGTATTGTTGCGCGCCAACAACAAGCTGCTCGGTGCTGAGTTTTGCTTTCGCAAGGTAGCTTTCCGCCTCTTTGAATATTCCGTCTTCGTCCATATTGGATTTGGCATCCAATTGGGCATTGTTTTTCACGAATGTGCCCATTGTATTTGCCAGTTCCACCCGTGCTTTGGCAACGGCTTTGTCGCGAGCCATAGCAACTGAGAGGCCTTTCCCTATCCCTACGCTGCAAGGGATATTGTTCGCAAAATCCTGGTTGCATATAGCTTCCAGCCTGCTCAGGGCTTGGTAGATATCTTCAGGGGTTGGCTGCTCGCTAGATTTTTGGGCTGGCTCGGCAGGTGCTTGGGCAGGCTTGCTTTCGGCTAAGGTGGCAGCTGTGATTTTTTTGGGCATCACAATGGTTTTGATTCCGCCTGTTACAAATTCCTTGACAATATCCAGCCAGAACGCATTTGCGTTTATTGGGGATATCATCAGTGATAAGACGAAAATAGCGAGAAAAGTTTTGTTGCTTTTCATTGTTGTTGTTCTCCATTTTGAGGGGTGAATGTGAAATTTTAAGATTGGTGTGAGGGAACTCCCCTTTATTAAAGGGGTGGCATTTTCGCAAGAAAATGACGGGGTATCTGCCGCC
>JAITFO010000074.1 GCA_031281265.1 Candidatus Fibrimonadaceae bacterium | reverse complement strand
GAAAAGGTAAAAATTCTGGAAGAGCGTTACAAGGAACAAGGGCTTAAATTTGGGCTTGCTATGGACGGTTCCACAATCATTCGCAATGCGGCGGATGCGGTTCGCTTTGATTTGGCTTTAGCGGTGGTGTTTGTGACTATACTTATGGTGTTCTTTTTGCACTCCTTCCGCAATGGCGTTATAGTTATGGTTGCCGTGCCGCTCTCTTTGGTTACGGCTTTCATTGGGCTTTCGGTTATGGATTTTACTTTAAACATAGTAACCCTGCTCTCCCTCTCCTTGATGATAGGAACCCTTGTAGATGATGCCATTGTGGTTTTGGAAAATATTTACCGCCACATGGAAATGGGGAAAAATGCTTTGCAGGCATCTGTGGACGGCATTAAGGAAATAGGGCTTTCCGTGGTTTCGCTAACTTTGGTGCTTTTGGTTGTATTTTTGCCAGTTGCCATTGCACCCGGAATGCTTCGCCCCGTGTTCCAAGCGTTTGCACTCACCATAGCTATCACGGTTGCAATATCACTGTTGGTGGCGTTCACGGTTGTTCCGTTGATGACGAGCAGTTTTGGAAAATTGACGCACATAGAAAATAAAGGTGTTTGGGGTGGTTTGATTTATTCTTTTGAATCCGTGGTGAATATGCTCCACAAAATAATAATTGCCATTTTGAACTGGGCTTTGAACCACCGCTTCACAACTCTGTTTTTAGCTGGTGCGCTCTTTGTTATGTCCATCGCTTTGATACCGCTTGGCTTTATAGGTAGCGAAATGGTGGCAAACGGAGATAATGATGAAGTAAATGTTGACCTTGAATTTGTCAAAGATATTTCCGTTACGCAAAACAACGAAATAACCAGAATGATAGAAAACGATGTTTTGCAAATGCCAGAAGTGGTGAGCGTTTATGCGGGCGTTGGTGCAAACAGTTCTAGGTTTGGCAGTGGCGGTGCCTTTAAAAGCAGCATGGGCGTAAAACTTGTGGACAAGGGGCTTCGCACAAGAAGCTCGGAAGCCTTTGCCGCAGATTTGGAAAGGCATATAAATTCCACTTACGCCGGAGTTAAGGCTACCGTTGCGGCGGCAGCGATGCTCGGCGGTGGCGGCGGGCAGAACGCCCCTATACAGATGGTTTTGCAGAGTTCAGACAGAGAAGGACTGCTGAACTTTGCTAACTCAATGTTGGATACCCTTTTAAAAATAGAAGGCTTGCGCAATATAAAACTCAGCTCCGATATGGGAAGCCCAGAAGTTGTGGTTGACATAGACCGCGAAAAAATGGCTCGCTTAGGCTTGGATTTAGGCTCTGTGGGTGGAACGCTGCAATACGCGTTTGCTGGCAACACGAATGCGCAATTCTTAAAAGGCGATTACCAATACGATATAAACGTCCGTTTTGACAACTTTGACCGCCGCAGCGCGGAAGATGTAGGCAATTTAACCATTATGAGCCAACTCGGGGCACCCGTTAAACTAAAACAGATCGCTAATATCAGCGAAGGCACAGGACCTAACCAAATGGAACGCTATGGGCGTATTCCTTCTATTACGTTGCTGGGCAACATAGAAGGGCGTTCCCTAGGTGATATAGGCAAGGATGTGAAAACGAAATTGGCGGAAAAATTAAAGGATAAGCCGGACATAACTTACAAAGAGGCTGGCGGCATGGAACAGATGGCGGATTCTTTCAGCGCGTTGTTCATAGCCTTGTTCGCCTCCATATTTTTGGTTTATCTGGTTATGGTTGCGCTCTATGAAAGCTACTTATACCCCTTTGTGGTGTTATTCTCAATTCCGCTCTCCATTATAGGTGCGTTGTGGGCACTTGCCCTTACGGGCAACAACTTGAGCATATTCTCGCTTTTGGGTATAATAATGCTGGTGGGTTTAGTTGCCAAAAACGCCATATTGGTTGTGGATTTCACAAACCAAATCAAAAAGCAGAAGAACAGCGTTTACAAGGCATTGCACGAAGCGGTTGAAATTCGTTTCCGCCCAATACTTATGACCGCGATGGCGTGCGTTGTGGGTATGTTGCCCATAGCTTTGGGAAGCGGCGCAGGTTCTGAATGGAAACGCGGCATAGGCTGGGTTATTATGGGTGGAATGACAAGTTCCATGTTCCTTTCGCTTATAGTTGTGCCTGTTGTTTACAGCCTGCTTGAAAGCACCAAAATCTGGGCAAAAAGAAAACTTGGCATGATACCAAAAGATGCAAAGTTTGATTGAGTAAACGCAAAATTATTGACACTGCAGCAAGGTTTAACCCTTTCTTTTTTCATAGAAACCTCCATTTTCTTGCCTTTTGTCAAAAAATTATATATTTCATTTCTATATTTAATATAGTTTTTGTTAAAAAAAGGAATATACTATGAAAATTAATCGTTTTCTATTGGCGGCAAACTCATCGTTTGCCATATTGACCTCTGGAATTGTACTCATTTTTGTTATGAGTTTTTTCAATAATGCAAATGCTCGTAATTTTTGGGATAAAATGGCTGATGTCGCCGATGCCTTAGAGAAAGAGGAAATGACTAATACTTCAAATGCAGAAAAGCATATCCTTTCATTAGGAAGTTCAGTAACATTTCTTTCGCCAGAAGGAGGTAATATAATTTTTTCACTTACAGCCAATAAAAAATTGAGTTATCAAAATACAAGTAAATCTAATATAAAATTTACATCAAACGTAAAAATAAAAGTTAAATATGTAAATGATGATAAAGAGTATTCTTATGAAGATTCGTGTACAATAGATATGCAACCTCGCATCTTTAAAGATGTAAAATTATCTGATGTGTTTTCTGATATTTCTATTGCAAAAGAAATCGAAGCTATAAGGATAATTTTTGAAAACAGTAAAATACAAATACAGTAACTTATTCCTTATTTTACTATACTTCTCCTACGCAAACTCAAAACGAATTTGTGGCAAGTTGGCTAAACTAAGGCTTTTTTCTAAATAGCATATGGGCGTCTGTTCAGACAAATAGGTATAACAGACATTTGGTAAAGCATTTGTAGATAGGCGTTCTTACTGTTCTGTTTAAAAGCAAGTAAATCAGCAATCGGGTGAATCCTTGAATCGGGGTCATCGGGGTTCAGACAAAAGAGTAAGTAGCGTGTGGGCGTTGGGTCCAGACAAAAAGCTACGCAGTTGCGGAACGGGTTTGTTCTCGGAGATGTTTTTCAATATCGGCTACAGTATAGCCTTTCTTTATGAGGTCAAGAATTTCCTCACGACCAATGCCAATGCCTTTTTCTATGCCCGTAGCTACGGCATAATCCATAATAGCTTTGCTGTCATTCCACTGCTTCATCTTTTCCTCATAGTCCAATAGCTCGCTCTTGGTAAATTTAGCAATTTTTGCTGTCTCAAACAAATCCTGAAATGC
>JAITFO010000064.1 GCA_031281265.1 Candidatus Fibrimonadaceae bacterium | reverse complement strand
GAGTAAACTAGTAAAAAAATTTTCTATATTTATTGACCTTCGGTGACATACCCAAGTGGTAAGGGAACGGTCTGCAAAACCGTGATTCCCCGGTTCGAATCCGGGTGTCACCTTTCTTTGAACGTTAGGTTTTAAACTTGCTAACAACGGAATCTAGGCGTTCTGCCACGATTTTAAGGGCATTTGTGGTTTCTTTCAGTTCTACGGCACTTTCATTTGATTTTTGCGTATCATTATACATTAAGTCCATGCTCTCCATAATGCTCTTTGTGCCATTAGCCACATCGTTTGCATTCCGGGCAGAAATCCTTGCCATTTGCGCTATTTCGCTTATTGAACGCACTGCTTGCTTTGCGCTGATATTTGCCTGTTCAGCATTGTTAGCTATTTCATTGCTCGCCTTGGTCTGTTCCCCAACATTGTTAGCTATAATGTCTATAGAGGCATTTATTTTGTCTATCACAGCCGAAACATCATTTATAACCTCAATGGCATTGTCTGTCCCACCCTGAATACTCTCTATGAGAGACGCAATATCGTCTGCGCTTTTTGTACTCTGGTTTGCGAGTTCCTTGATTTCACCGGCAACCACTGAAAAGCCCTTGCCTACTTTGCCAGCTCCCGCCGCCTCAATGGTGGCATTCAAAGCTAGCAAATTTGTTTTGTCAGCTATTTTTTTAATAACCTCTGTCACGTGCCCTATTTCATTTGCAGCTACCCCCAATTTGCTCATAACTTCGGTAGCGTCATTTGATTTTTGAGTAGCCTCTCTCGCAACCTTTCGCGATTCTTTTGCGCTACTTGTTATCTGTACAAAACTCGTGCTCAATTGTTCAACCGCTCCAGCCACGGAATTCATATTCATGCTCATCTGTTCCGCTGTGCTCGCTAGTTCGTTTGTATTTTCGCTAGTTTTGTTCGCTTTGCTCGCTATATCATTAGCGTTTTCGCTTGTTATTTTAGTTGACTCCGATGCTTTGGCAGATTGCTCAAGCGCATTTTCAGAGGCTTGAGATAACTTATCGGAAAACTCGCTCAAAACGGAAGATGACGAGAGCAAAAAATGCGCCTGTTGCTGAGTCGCTTTTATTGTGCTGTGCAGCTTCTCTATAAGACGGTTCATCCCTGTTGACATTTGCCCTATTTCATCGTTGCCATCCTCTACAAGGCGTATGGTTAAATCGCCTTCGCCTTTTGCCATTTCGTTCATCAGTTTAATGGAGTGGATTAATCGCTTGAAAACCTTTGACATCAACCAGAGCAGGAATAGAAACCAAAAAATAATGGCAACGCCAAAAACAGCCATCACCGTGTATCTCATTTTAAGTTCATCGGCACGCAACGCAGAAAGAGACATCACATAAGCTATAGACAACGGCTGTTCAAATTCCTTGAGTTGCATGGGTACATACGAGTGAACAGAAATTTCTCCTGTATGCAAACTTTTTTTAGTTAAAACGTATTCTTCTCCCTTGCTGATAGCATCTCGTAAATCTTTTTGCTCCGTTGCAGGTAAATCATTGCCTATGGGAATTAATATCAAACCAGGGTTTGGATGGGCAACCCTTATACCTTTATTAGAGAGAAAAATTACATAAGCACCTATTTCCTTATTCTGCATATTGCCAAAGAGTTCCTTTTGCAAAATATCTATGTCTAAATCCATCACCGCCGCACCTACATGCAAGCTGATAATCCGGCGTTCATTTGTTTCGCTGGGGTATTTAAATTTATATGGCTCGGTTAAATATGGCTTAACGGTTCGCTTTGCCTCATTTATATAAACATTGGAAACAATCGGCTGCTTCATAAGCCCTTTCAATAGTTTTTTTGTGTTTTCCGCTTTGGTTTTACTGTTCAAATCGTTCAGAACGGATACGTTGCTTTCCAAGCCTTTAAGCTCGGCAATCCTCTCTGACATAAAGATATTTACGATATTGGAATAATCTTGCGCAATGGTCTTTATGGCTTCAAGTTGGGCTTCTTTGCGAACTTTAGAAGAATTAACCAGAACATAAGCGACAAAAGTGCCTACCAGCAACGAAAAGACAGCGAACAAAATCAATGGTATTTTGTATTTAAGTTGCATTTCTAATCCTAGGTTTTGAATTTGTTAACGGTGAAATATAATTCTTCTGCCGCACTTTTGAGAAGCGCCGAAGTTTTTTCCAATTCTTCTGAGTCCGCTTCTGTTTCTTTTGCATCCTCGTGTATAATGCCAATGCTATCGAAAATATTTTGCGCTTCTTCGGCAACATTGTTTGCGCTTTGAACGGAAATTTCTGCTGTACGCGCTACTTCGCCTATAGCATTGACAGTGCGTTTTGTGCCTACGCTCGCCTGCCCTGCATTGCTCGCTATTTCGTTGCTCGCAAAAGTTTGTTGCTCAACGCTGCTCGCTATGGAATCTATAGAAGTGTTTATTTTGTTTATTATATCGGAGACGTCGCTTATAACCGCAACCGCGCTGTTTGTGTCTGTCTGAATTCTCTCTATGCGGAATGCTATGTCGTCTGCGCTGTCTGAGCTTTGATTTGCCAAGTCTTTTATTTCGTTGGCAACCACCGTAAAACCTTTGCCCGCTTCGCCTGCGCTTGCCGCTTCTATGGTAGCGTTTAATGCTAGGAGGTTGGTTTTATCGGCTATCTTTTTTATCACATCGGTGACCTTCCCTATCTCTTTGGCAGCAACGCCGAGTTTTTTCATAACTCCGGTAGCCTCTGCAACTTTTTCCGTGGCTTCTGCGGCAATATGCCTAGATTCATCCGTGTTGCCTGTAGTTTTCCCAAAACTCGTGCTGAGTTGCTCTACCGCTCCGGCCACGGAATTCATATTTATGCTCATTTTTGTCGCGGAGTCTGCAAGCTCATTTGCTTTTGTGCTTGTTCTGTCCGCATCGCCGGCTATTGCCTTGGCATTTTCGCTAGTTACCTCGGTTATTCTAGAAACGCTCTCGGATTGAACGAGCATGGCTTTGGCCGAGCTAGATATTTGCTGAGAGAGGGCGTGCAATGTCTCGGACTTGTCCAATAGATTTTTTGTCTCTTGTTGCGTTGTTTTTATTGCGGCGTGCAATTTTTCTATAAAAATGTTCAACCCCGTTGACATCCGTCCAATTTCGTCTTTACCCTTTGCCGCAAGCCGAATGGTCAAATCGCCATCGCCTTCCGTCATTTTGCCAATGGTAGCAACAGTGCGAGTTAAGTTGCCAAAAACATTGGACATAAGCCACATAAGGAAAATTCCCCAAAGAACATCTATTATAACAAGCCCAGCTATGGTTTTATACCTTATGGTAAGTTCATCCCCGCGCAATACGGAATGAGGCACCGCATAGCCCACAGACCAAGGAACCTCAAGCCCATCTGGTTGCATAGGAACATAGGAGAAAATTGTATTGTCTTTATTTTCCTCCGGCTTTACCACTAAGTGATATTCACCTCTCTTTAAAGCTCCTCTCAATTTTTCTCTGTCTTCTTCTGAAATTGTAGAATCTATGGAAAAAAGCGTTTCCGGTTTTGAATTAGCAACAACTTTGCCTTCATAAGAAAGCAAAACAGCATAAGAATCCATCATGCTGTTTTTATCGCTAAAAAACTCTTTTTGCAGAACATCTAACTCCATATCCAATCCCAAAACGCCAACAAATTTGCCTTCTATAAAAATCGGATGGCTTAAACTTATCATATCGCGTTCTTTTGTTTCACCTGGATAAGTCCATTTATAAGGTTCGGTTAGATGATTTCTTTTTGTTTTTTTGGGAACTATGTACCAATCATCATCATCGCTGACTTTGGAAGATTCTTCAAAAAAAACTTCAAACCCTCCTTTTAAAGGATGAAAAACCTCTATATTGTAATAAAAACCTGGGTCGGTTGCTTCTTCGGCAAAATAAGCGCCTCTTTCAAAAACAACGTAAGCATCTGAGATGGAAGGCAGCTCCGATAATTTTCGGAGCAATGTAGCAATATTCTTAGCCTTGGTCTCATCATCTAAATTTGCCATTACAACTATGCCGCTCTCCAAGTTATTAAGACCGGCAACGCGTTCTGAAAAATAAGCACTAACCACATTAGAGTGATTTTTAGCTATGGATTTTGCCATTTCGTATTGGCTCGCTTTCCGCGTTTTTGTGGAATTCAACAACGCTCCGGCAACCAATACTCCAGTCAATCCTACATAAGCCACGAACAATATAAGAGGTAATTTGTGCTTAAGCTGCATCCCAAATCTCTTTAAAACCCATAATTCAGACCAATTGATGGCACCCAAGCCGTAACTTTATAGCGCGCATCTAACCCGTCGCCAGCCTTGGCCGGATTGCTTTCGGATGTTGCTTTTCTGCTAGCAAGATTAACTGCGCGGAGCAAAGATGCATCTATAGACAAACCGGTTATGGGGCGATATGAAGCACCTATTGTGAAACCGAGTTTGTCGGTGCTGGGAGATTCCGGTGTAAGGTAATCATCGTCAACTGGGGTTTCGTCATAGTATGCACCCAGACGCACATCAAGCTGGTCTATAAGGGTATATTGCGCACCAAGGCGGTAAGCAAAGGTGTTGTGGTAGTTTTTCTTAGATACTGAGCTGTGAATATACTGATTAGTGCTTGGATCATATCCCAAAATAACATCATCCGTAAAATCCAAAGAAAGTTCTTTATAAACACCCCAGAACACCATCTGCAAATCAAAATCCAAAAGCAAAGCGTCTAATGGGCGGAAAGAGATACCAGCATTTAAATTTGCTGGTAAAGGAAGTTCCGCTTTAAAAGTGCCTTTTTCAAGAGATGGAACTGGAACACGAGCGAGTGTGGGTGGTATTGGTAATGGTGCTCCTGCAGCGGCTGCAGCCAAAATATCATCTATAATGTTATTCAAAGCGGTTATGTCTTCTGTACCAGTTGCCTCGCCTTTTGCAATTTTCATATCCACTTTTGAGCGATAAGAAACGCCAAAAGCTAATTTATCTTTTATTATATCGTATAAAGCACCAACATGGAAACCTATGCCAACATCTGCATCGCCGGAAAACTCCGCGGATACAGATGAAATTGCATATTTATCCACTATGGCGGTTATGCCAGCCGCAGATGGCACGTATGGAGAAAGTCCAGCTAAGGGTCCCAATCCATTTAACGTACCCGCTGGTACCAATCTTTTGCTCAGAGAAAAACTGCCAAAGTTAATTGTAGGACCGCCGCCAAAGCTCACCTGATCAATCAATTTAAAAGCAACGGTGGGCTGCAAAGTGTAAACTGCCAAAGAGATGCTCTGCAAAAGGCCAGCACCTTCCCAGTTTTCGCCGTAGTCAACGGTGTTCCCGTAGGGGGTTGTAAAGCTAAGACCTGCGGTGAACCAGTCTGTTATATTGGAAGCCACGTAAGCATAAAGCGGGGTTCCAAGCTCGTCGTTCACAGTTTTTTCGCCTTTAGCCTGAACTTCCACTTTGGGGATTATGAATGTTGCGCCCACAGAGGCATCCAGCGTTTTATCTAAAAAGCCAAGACCACCGGGGTTAAAATGCATGCTTTCCGAGCCGAGTTTCACACCCGCACCGGTATGGGCCATACCCATCTGCTTTGCGCTGAGAGTATTGACTTGATAAGATTCAGCAAATAACAAAGAAGTTGCTGCCAAAACTGCAATAAAAATTTTTTTCACGAATAAACCTCATTTGAATGACGGTTGCAAATATAACAAATATTTCAAATCTTGTCAAGTAAAACAGCATGAAATGACAATAAAACAACACAAAATGACGATGGTTTACTCATTTTTTAAAAATTATAACCCAGGCCAATCGATGGTACCCAAGCCGTAACTTTGTAACGTGCATCAAGACCATCTAGACTTCTATGGTTATCTAACTTAGTGCCAGATGTCGCTTTTCTGCTATAGAGAGCAAAAGCATGGAGCAGGGATGCATCTATGGATAGACCAGATATGGGGCGGTATGAAGCACCTATTGTGAAACCGAGTTTGTCGGTACTTGGAGATTCCGGTGTTAGATAATATATGTAAACGGGAGACTCGTCATAGTACGTACCAAAACGCACATCAAGCTGATCTATGAGTGTATATTGCGCGCCAAGACGGTAAGCAAAGGTATTGTGATATTTTTTCTGCGATATGGATTCATAAAAAGGCACACCATTTGTGAAAGCTAAAGAGAGTGAATCATAAACGTTCCAGAATACCCACTGCCAATCAAAAGCCAACAGCAATTTCTCTATTGGGCGAAAAGAAACACCGGTATTTAAATTTGCCGGCAAGGGAAGTTCCGTTTCAAAAGTACTCCCTTCAAGGGCACCAATGAGAGGGATAATTTTAATTAGTGTGTCTCTTGGAACAGCAGGATTGGGATAAGTTACTTTTGTTTTGCCTTTTGCAACTTTCATTTTAGCCCCAGAGCGGTAACCAACGCCCAAAGCGAGTTTATCCTGAAGTATATCGTACAGAATACCTGCATTAACCGCCACAGCAACATCAGCATCGCCAGAAAATTTTGCAGACGCAAACGGAGCAACGGGATAATTGCCCACTGGAGCCAGTCTCTTGTTCTGTTCAAAGCTCCCAAAATAAATGACGGGCCCCACGCCCATGCTGAATTGGCTCATGGGCTTATAAGCAACGGTGGGCTGCAAAGCGTAAACTGCTAAAGATATATCCTGCAAAAGATGAGCACCTTCCCAACCCTTGCCGTAGCTAGCGGAATTTCCGTAGGGGGTTGTAAGGCTAAGACCCGCAGAGAATCGGTCTGTTATGCTAGAAGCCGCGTAAACATAAAACGGGGTTCCAACCCTACTGTTTACATTTTTTGCATCGTTAACCCAAACTTCCACTTTGGGGATAATGAATGATACGCCTGCGGAAACATCCAGCGTTTTATCCAAAAAGCCAAGACCGCCGGGGTTAAAATTCATGCTTTCTGAGCCGAGTTTCATGCTTGCACCGGTATGAGCCATACCCATCTGTTTTGCGCTGAGAGTATTAATTTGATAAGATTCAGCAAATAATAGGGAAGCCGTTGCCAAAACAGCAATGAGAGTTTTTTTCATGAATGAACCTCGTTTTGAATAACGGCTACAAAATATAAAAAGTTTTTACAGCTTTGTCAAGTTCGGCGTTTAGTTCTCTTTTTTATAAACGCCGCCAGCGTGTTTCTATGCACTTTGAGTTTGCGAGCTACCTCCGTGTGGCTGTATCCGCGAGCAAGAAGACGCCGTACTTCGCCTGCCATGCCATCCAGTTTGGATTTGGTGTTCCGCCGTCCAACCGGGCGGCCAAGGGCTTTGCCATTGGCCTTTACTCGCGCAAGAGCTTCTTTGGTGCGCTGGGAAATCATTTTGCGTTCTAGCTCGGCAAAAAGCCCAAACGCAAATGCAAGCGTTTTGCTTGGAATATCCTCCCCCAGCTTATAGCCGTCTTTGGCTGTCCAAATACATGCTCCTATATTCAGCAGGTGATCGAGCGTCCCCATAACCTGCAATAGGTTGCACCCAAGCTGCGATATCTCGCTGACGAGGATTAAGTCACCTTTCCCTGCCTTGCCGACAAGTTTGGCATCCTCTATCCATTCGTCTATTGCCATACCGTTCAGCTTGGCGAAGTTTTGTATTTCGGACCTCTGGTCCTCTGTGTTTTGCTTATCCGCATGTGCACGAATATATCCATAAATCATGGACTCCCCCCCTAATTTGTCTATTTCCGTGGAATATAGAAAACGTATTTTACTACTTTCCATGAAATGAAGTTCATAAAAGCGGTAGCTTTTTGTTTAGTTTTTTTCTTTGAAACAGTTTTTTCGCAGGATTCCACCTCTGTATCCTTAGATCCTTTACCGCAAGACTCGGCTTACGTGCAATTGCCACAGGATTCCCTGCCCCAAGATTCCTTACTCCAAGATTCTTTACCCAAAGATACCACTCTTGTCCCAAATGATACAACCGGCGCGGATACCGTAATAATAAAGCGAGGATTGCGCTTTTTTGCCTCTGCTGGCGTGCAGCTCATAGATTTTAAAGAACGTTTAAATTTTCAAAACTTGCTGGAAGTGCAGCTTAATAAATACATCGATGATTATGTAGAAGACTCTACCGGCTATACTATACCGGAAAAACAGGATTTTCAAACCGTGAATTTGGCTTTTCCCATAACAGCTGGCATAATGTGGCAATTTAACAATATACACTCCATAGGTTTGGGTGCAGGCTTTTTATACGATAAAGAATCGGTTATTATAAAAGACAAGTATAGCAATTTCAGAAATTTTAGCTATACCTTGAAGGCTTTTCCTCTTTTTGTTGAATATCGCTTGGGAATTTCTGAGAAATTAATTTCGATAAGAGAAGTCGATTATTTCAGCGTGCTTTTGCGCTATTATTGGATGCTCCCCGGCACGGAGATTTCTTCCTCTTGGGACAGCGTAAGAGCGGATTTTGAGCCTTTGGGAAACGGGTTTGGAGTTTTTTTGACCTATTGCTTTTCAAAATGGGAAAGAGTTGAAATTTGGGGCGAAATGGGTTATTTGAACATAGATGTTAAATCCAGCGATGAAAAAAGCACTTTGGATTCATGGAATTTAGGCGGTATATCCGTTATGGTAAGAGCGGTTTTCTAAATTTCTGCACATGGCTTTGAAATTTGAAACTCCCATCACTTCGGTTCCACTCTTCCACCAAGGCAAGGTTCGTGATATGTACGACCTTGGCGAGCATTTTTTGATGGTGGCAAGCGACAGGCTCTCTGCTTTTGACGTGGTGCTTCCAACCCCAATACCTGACAAGGGCAAAATTTTGAATCAACTCTCCCTATTTTGGTTTAAACAACTTGGGATGCCAAACCACCTGGTAACCGCAGATGTCAAAGACTACCCTGCTGTGCTAAAACCCCACGCCGATTATCTGCGCGGGCGCTCAATGCTTGTGAAAAAAGCAAAGCGACACGATGTTGAGTGCATAGCTAGAGGCTACATAGTAGGCTCTGGCTGGAAAGACTATCAAAAAACCGGAAAGATTTGCGGACACGTTTTACCAACAGGCTTAAAGCTCTGTGCAAAAATAGACCCAGCAATCTACACCCCAAGCACCAAAGCGGAATCCGGTCACGATGAGAATATATCCTACGAGCAGACAATCCCTATAGTAGGCGAAAAAATCGCAGCAGTGCTAAGGGACTTGACTCTAGAAGTTTACAGCAAGGCAAGGGAGTATGCCGCAGGTAAAGGCATAATCTTGGCAGACACAAAATTTGAGTTCGGTGAAATAGATGGCAAAACAGTTTTGATAGACGAAATTTTAACACCGGATTCTTCAAGGTATTGGCCTGCTGAAAAATATCAGGAAGGAGAAAACCAAGAGAGCTTTGACAAGCAGTATATCCGCGACTGGCTGGAAACATTGGACTGGAACAAAGATTACCCCGGCCCGGAAATTCCAAGCGATGTGGTTAAGAACACTGTGGATAAGTATGTTGATATTTTTGTTAGGTTGACGGGCGGGCAGCCTGATATTTAAGCTAGTTCCTCCAACGCCGCTTTGCACTTCTCCACAATGTCTTTTTGCGTAGCGAGTTTCTGACGTTCGCCATCTATCACGGCAGGTGGAGCGTTTTTCACAAAATTTTCATTGGAGAGTTTTTTCTCTATGCTTGCCGAAAAATTCTCCGCTTTTTCAATTTCTTTTTTGAGGCGGGTAATTTCCGTTTCCTTGTTCAAAATTCCTTCCAGAGGAACAAAAACTTCGCCACCCGGTATAACCACGCTTGCGCTGAATGCGGGTTTTTCGCCAAGCTCAAAGCTGCACAACCCTAAATTTTCAATCATGGATTTGCTGGGTTTTAAGTCCGCTGTGGTTTTTGCGACAGCGGTAATTTTTTGGGAAGGAGCTATGGAATAACGGCCTCGCACGGAACGAATCGCTTCTACAACTGCAAATATATCTTCAAATTGTTTTTCTATTTCCGAGTTTATCAAACCTTCGTCTGCTTTTGGGAATTCCCTCAAAATAACCCTTTGCGAATCTGGGAAGAGAATGGCATTTAATTCTTCTGTTATAAAAGGCATAATGGGGTGCAGCAAATCCAAAACCGTGTAAAGCGAATGGGAGAGCAAAGAGCTGGACTCTTTTGAAATCTCGCCTTTTTTTATTTCCAAATAACGGCTGCATAAATCGTCCCAAACAAAATGGTATATTGT
>JAITFO010000061.1 GCA_031281265.1 Candidatus Fibrimonadaceae bacterium | reverse complement strand
TCTCCAACGAATTTCATCCTGAGGTTCGCTATGACCTTATACGCCTGATTTTTGTCCGTCTTTCCAAATTCGACAAAAACGAAAAGGAATGCAAAAGCGACCTTGACAAACTGCTTTTTGTATTCAAGAATATGCATAATCTTGACAAAGTACCCAAAATCTTCAACAAACCTGTGTTCAAACGTCTTTTTGAGATAGCGCGAATTTCTAATTTTACAGAAGAGGAGCTTATGGATTACGAGAGTGATATGAAGCGTTTCAGCGACCACATGAATGCCTTGGCTTATGCCAAGAAAAAGGGTATTTTGCAAACCGCCAAGAATATGCTTGCAAAGGGATATTCCATTGCTGAAGTAATTGGAGTAACAAATCTTCCTCGTGAAGAAATTAGAGCGTTGAAACAGGCTTAGGCCCATACGCTACTTACTCGCTGGCGAACATCCTAGTTCTCGCGATTAGCTTCTCCTCGCAAACGGTTCGCTTCGCTCAATTGTTTGCTCGGAGAACTAACCGCAAAATTTCTCAATCACTATCCTGAACATCCTTTAATCGGGGGTATCGGGGTTCAGACGTTTAATCCTTCACGCAACGAATACTTAACAAGCTACTGTCCTTATTGCTGTAGTCATTGCTGATAGTATTGCGATCGCCGTTGCTTATATACAGGAAGAAGGCGTCGTTAGTAGCTTGGTACTTTGAGCCACTCCACCAACAGCCGTAGTCACCGACTTTGCCTCTTAATCTGGGACCAGAGCCGCCGCCCGGCAGAGCCGAAAATCCAAAATCATCCGTGCCGTTGCCGGATTTTCCTTTGTTATCGTTCCACCCACTAGTCGCTTTCAACTTGATTCCTTCTAGATAAGAACGCGTATAAGTTATAAGAATTCTCCATTCCTCCCTGTTAGGCAAATGCCAGCCTTTGGGGCAAGCCGTTTTAGCCGTGTTCCAATCATACAATCTTCCGTACTTGTCGCAGTTGGCAGGTTTGTTGTCATTGCATATGGAACCGCTTGCATTGTAGTTAAGATTTTCAGCCATCCAAGTTTGATCGCCTATCACAACCGTTCTGTATTTTTTGCCGTCACGATTGTCCGTAAATGAATTCTTATCCACATAAATACTATGCGTATGCTTTACTTTCTCATTATACTTCAATTTCACATCCACCGCTTCCCTGCCACTACCAATTTCCACCATAGCACACAAAGGAACAGCACCGTTAAAAGGCGTTTCGCCAACTTTCTTGCCATTCACATAAACAGGCTCACTAACAGGCTCGCCATCTCGTTCCGCACTCAAAGCCAAGCCGCCTTTTTTCAGCGTTATTTTGTTTGCCATATCAAAAACTTCACGCTTGCCTTTATTTATTCCCACATCAAAACCTATGTTTTCGTAACATTCGTGATTTAATTTTACCGAGTATTTGTTCGGAGAAAGTCTAATTTCGCCAAGAAAATTTGGCTTGCCGTTTATTGACAAATCCCATTGCTTATCACTGCCTATGCCGTCTGAATAAGCGGACTTTATCTCCAAAATGCCGAAATTGGGTTTCAATGCTATCGTTATATTTTGGTTATTTTGTTTTATGGAAACCGTTGTATCTGTTGTTTCGTACTGCTCCAATGCAGCTATTATACGAACATTACCCTCGCGAAGCTCTACTTTGCAAGGTGTTTTAGGGCAACTTGGTACCCCATCAAAACTCAAAGCCACACCAGCGGGTTCGGTACTTAAATTGACCAAATAACGTTTCTCATCGTCTGCCTCATAAGCCGCTGCTTTTTGCAAACCACTAATGCCACCAACTACAGAAGGGGAAGCTACTTGTGAACCACCCGATACACCCGGCATTTGTTTGAACAAATCGGGCGCTTTCTCGTCTATGATGGCTAGCAAACCGAATATGTTTTTGGAATTACCAGTGAAAGAATATATCAGATTCCGCTTTTGCTATTGTAAAGCTGACAATTTATAGACAACTGATTACCAAAACGCTCTATGCATGCTTGAGCAACATAGTCTGCACTTACTTTTCTACCTATCTCAGCTAGGCAGCTTGCTTCATTGCATACCTTTCTAGCATTTTCTTGGGAACCCAAAAAGGCAACTATACTCTCAGTGGTCATAACCCCATAACGTGATTTAGGCAAAACTTTGACTGCCGTCTCGCGAAGCCTATTGGTTAAATATGACAAATCAGAAAATCCAATGGAATCACGATCATCCACCGTATTGATTATAGCCACTCTCTCCTGCTGCTGCCCATAGGCGGCAATGGCAAGGAATAATATAATGGCAAACAAAGGATAGGTTGACCCTGCTTGTACAATGTTTTTCATTTGGTTTTTCTCCAAGTTAATGTGAGGGAATAACCTAAGCCTAATATTATACTACCGCATCCTCTCATTGTTGGTTCTCCTATATACCCCCCGTTTTTGCTTGGCTCGCCAAATCTTTAGGGACA
This sequence comes from Candidatus Fibrimonadaceae bacterium, assembly GCA_031281265.1. Lineage (GTDB taxonomy): Bacteria > Fibrobacterota > Fibrobacteria > Fibrobacterales > Fibrobacteraceae > Fibrimonas. The sequence continues at coordinate 3,558 of JAITFO010000061.1, read as the reverse complement.
CAGAGTTTGGCAAGGTTTTCATTTTTTGGAATTTTCTTTGAACTTTCGCAGTATTTTCTCTTTATTTCACGAAAATAATTATCAAATTCTGGAAAAAGAAAATTGTAAGTTATTCCATTTCTTGCTAGTTCATAGAGAATTTGTTCCTTTGAGGTTTTTGCGATACGAAACTTGCGGATTAAAATTCCATTATCTTTAGCCCAATTAGATTTTTTAGTGTTTTTTAAATCATATTCAAAATATACTGGAGAATGAATAAGAAATGCACCTTGCTGCCTTTTAATTCGTTCATTATTCATTTTTGGTTTGATTAAAAAACCTCGTAAAAATCTCTGAAAAAGCAAAGACATATTGTTAAACTGCGAGGTATTAATCTTCAAATCAAATTTTTCCACAAAATTTTTTATGCTTTCTGAAACGCGAGAATTAAAAAAATCATTGAGGCTATTAAATTTTTGTTTATCATCTTGAGCTTTATTTTCTTTAAAAAATGATTTAATAATATCTTCGATAGTACGAATAACATCATTTATTACTAAAGGATCATTACTATATATTTTGTATTCCTTTTTAATTTTTTTTGACAATTCTTCTAAACGATGTTTTAAATTAGGTTCTTCATTTTTTAGTTTATCAATTTCTCTTAAAAGCTTATTAAAAGGCCAAAACACAGCAAAGCAACGTTTATAATTTACTTCTTGCTCGTTTACACCTATCATTAAAAACGGGTTTACCTCTTCTGAAAAAGATATTGATTTTTTCTCAATAAAAAACATCAATATTTCACCATCTTCTTCCATATTATTATCGTAATCGCTGCAAGCAAAAAATAGAGCAACTAATGGGTTAAAAGTTAGATCAATTAATCTGGTTGGAATTCCATAATGTTGCATTTTTATAAGGTCATCTATATTAATACTATTGTTTTTAAAATCATCAGGGAAATTATGCCGTATTTCTTTATAAATTTGACTTTCATTCTTGATGTAATTTTTATTTCTACAAATGCCAGCCTTTAATTCAAAACTACACCTGCTATGCCCTCTATAAAGTAAAACTTTCTCTCCATTAGGGTCAAAGCGAGTAATATCCGATTTAATACGTGACACAAATTCAGATAAGCATTTGATTGTTTTTTTCTTCCAAGTGGCTTTCACAATGCACTTCCGTCTTTTAGGCGTTTGTTTACCCGTTTCTTTGAATAACTATCTTTACAGAGAGGCGAAATTTAGCATACATGTCGATATTCCTACTTCACAGTATGGAAAATAAAATCTGAAAGCAGTAAGTAAGTTCCGGCGCCTGAGCCATAACCCAACGCTGCTAACGGGGTTATCTTTCTCAAATACCAGCCAAAAGACAGATTTCTATCTATACCCATTGCAGCGACACCAGCCGCAGAACCTATCACCAACATAGAACCGCCTGTTCCGGCACAGAAGGCTATAAATTCCCATAAAAAATTATCCATTGGGAACTCTTGAAGGCTATACATACCCATTGTAGCGGCAACCAAAGGAACATTATCAACCACAGCAGAAAGCACACCTATTATAAGAACTATTATGCTGGTATGACCTATGTTGTCTTCCAATATTTTGGCAAGCGATGCAAGCTGACCCGTTGCGCCCAACACCCCAACTGCGAGCAAAATGCCGGCAAAGAACAGAACGCTCGGCACATCAACCTCTTTTATCACATGGTAAATATTAAGACGTTGCGGAAGAACCTGATGCCTTCTGCCGAGAAGCTCTACAACCGTCCAAAGAATGCCCAAAATAAACAGCATAGCTATATATGGCGGAACATGGAAAACCGTTTTGATAACCGGAACCATTAAAAGACCGCCAACACCGGCGGTAAACAGCACATTTCTATCAAACGAAGAGGATTCTTGGGTAGCGACTTGAAAATCCGAATTAATTCTGCCCTTTATCGAAATGCTTAAAACAGCTAAGGGAACGAGCAACGAAACTATGCTAGGCAAAATAAGCACTTTAACTATGCCTGCCGCAGAAATTTCCCCGCCAATCCAGAGCATTGTGGTTGTTACATCGCCGATGGGGCTCCAAGCACCGCCTGAGTTTGCTGCTATAACTATTACACCGGCTAAATAAAGCCTCATTTTTGAATCTTCAACGAGTTTGCGTGATAGAGTTACCATCACTATAGTGGTGGTCAAATTGTCTAGAACCGCGCTTAAAAAGAAAGCTATCCAGGATATTATCCACATCAAAGCACGGACATCGTTAGTTTTTATTCGGGAGGTTATTATTGAAAAGCCATCGTTGGCATCCACTATTGCCACTATGGTCATGGCCCCCATCAAAAAGAAGAGGATTTGAGCTAAGTCGCCAAAGCTGTGAAATAGCTGTTCGCTTGAGCGGTGAGTATCTCCCGAAACTTTGAACCAAATTATCCAGAGCAGTGTTCCTAAAAACAGCGCACTGGCAGTTTTGTTCACTTTTATGGGATGTTCCAATGCTATGGCAAGGTAGCCAAGCACAAAAATGATGGCAATAGCGGTAAGAATCATAACGGGGATAATATAGTAAATGCGGAACTGGGGTGCTTGAGAGTCCACGCCGCATTTAGCGGTTCGCTCAAAAACCTGCGCTCAACGCTGTTATACCAGTGCACAATTCGCGTTTCCGGCAGGAGCATCTTAGATAGCCGTTTCCCAGAGCCATCCAAAAAATAATGCCTGCAGATTTCCGGCCCAAGGGGGTAAAAATAGCAGTTGGGCAAAACTTCCATGAATTCCGAGCTTTTATTCCGCGTAATGCTCTGCAATAGATGGGTACCCAGGCGATACCTCCTTAAACGAGTTGATTCTTTCATCAAATTTATCTCTTTAAAGGCATTTGCTATTATGGGGTTCTTAGCTTCGCTCGCCAAAACAGCGTTATTCGCCGACTGGCTGAAAAATTTCTCCGTTTTTCTGAAAATTTGCTCCCCGCTGGGGCAATATGTGCAAAAGAAACGCCAGGCAAACCGCAAGCCGCAAATCAAATAAGCAAATGGATTTATGGACTTAAACAATTCCCGTGGCAGAGCAACGGTTTCCGTTCCGCAAAAACCCTTGAATTTAAGCAAATCGTCAATTGGCTTTACAAAAACGGTGTCTGTGTCCAGATAAATCCCGCCGTGTTTATAGAGCAAGGCCAAGCGGAGCAAATTCGCCTTTGAAGCGGGGCTTTTCACCTTGTTGCAAAGCTCTTCGCAAATTCCGTCATCGCCCAAATCTTTGAAAACCGAATTATCAATTATTTTGAATGTAATGCCCTTTTCGTTTTTTATCAAATCAAAACCTTCGCCCTGCAATTCCACATCCGAATAAACAGCAACTTCCTCCGGTTTTTGTACTCGCAAGGCGGAGAGCACGGCAATGCCTGCGCTCCAAGGGAAGTTCTTTCCAAGCCAAATGAAGAATATGCGGTTGGGGATCATCAAGTCATTTTTTCGCGATTATTTCTATTTCAACTTTTGAGCCTAAAGGCAAAGCGGCAACGCCTAGAGTGCTACGTGCTGGATAGGGTTTATTGAATTTATCTTTAT
>JAITFO010000046.1 GCA_031281265.1 Candidatus Fibrimonadaceae bacterium | reverse complement strand
GTTATGCTTTCCACAGGAATGCGTGCTTCTATGGGGTTAAAAGTCAGCGGCCCGAATTTGGAGGCGATAGAACGGGCTGGACGTGCTTTGGAGGCTGCGTTAAAGGAATGCCCGGAGATAAGGAGCGAGACGGTTTTTTACGACCGCTCGGTAAGTGCTTCGTATATGGAAATTCATTTGAACAGGGTGGAGATGGCTCGCTATGGTTTGAATGTTTCGGATTTGCAGTCCGTTATTTCTGCGGCGGTGGGGGGAATGTCCCTTACAAGTACGGTGGAAGGGCGTGAGAGGTATTCCGTACGAGTTCGCTACCCAAGGGAACTCCGCAACAGCCCTGAGACGCTAGAGAGAATTTTGATTCCCACTTCTAGCGGAGCGCAAATTCCTTTGAGCTTAGTTGCAAAAATTGAGTTTGCAAAGGGTGCGCAGATGATTTCCAGCGAAAATACTTTTTTAATAGGCTATGTGCTTTTTGACAAGGTTGATGGCATTGCGGAAGTTGATGCCGTGGAAGCGGCGCAGGCTTTTCTTAAAAAGAAAATTGAAAATGGAGAATTGAGAATTGAGAATGGGGTGTCGTATAAATTTGCTGGGACTTATGAGCAGCAGCAACACGCGGCAAAAACATTGTCTGTGATAATTCCGCTCGCATTGCTCGCTATTTTCTTCATTTTGTACTTACAGTTCAAAACCGTAATTGCCAGTTGCATACATTTTTCTGGCGTGATAGTTGCCTTTGCTGGCGGTTTTATTATGCTTTGGCTCTATGGCGAGTCTTGGTTTTTGAATTTTTCCATAGGCGGCGAAAATCTGCGTGATGTTTTTCACATTCACGAGGTGAATTTGAGTGTTGCCGTTTGGGTTGGTTTTATAGCCCTGTTTGGGATAGCCACCGATGACGGAATTTTGATGGGAACATATATTCACGAAACATTTATAAAACTAAACCCAAAAACAAAAGAAGAGATTCAAAACGCCGTTGTTGTAGCAGGCTTAAAGCGAATACGCCCTGCCGCAATGACAACTGCAACAACCTTGATAGCACTTTTGCCCGTTTTAACTTCAACGGGCAAAGGCTCGGACATAATGATTCCGATGGCAATACCGGCATTTGGCGGAATGTTGATACAGAGCATTACGATGTTCGTTGTTCCAGTATTCCAATGCATCTGGAGAGAGAGATGCGCCAATTGTCTGAACCAAAATTCACAGAATTAACAGGATTTACAGACGCCCATACGCTACTTACTCGCTGGCGAACATCCGCAGGATGGTTATAATACAATTTGGTACAACAACCCAATGCGTTAAAAAATATAATGATCCATTTTGTAGGGGCAGGGTTTACCTGCCCCAAATGTGAAATGATTTTTGGGAATTATAGCGATATGTACCCACGCCTTTCTCGCCAATATATAAAATCTCTGGGAAATTTAAAATTCTGAAAAAAGTTACCCGCCTACGAAAAAAATATATATTTCATCTATATGAGAATATGGCAAATGAGTTTGATGTTACTAGCCTTGTTTTGCATTGTTGCTTGTGATCAGCGAAAAGGCACTTTTATCGATACACGTGATGGTAAGAAGTACAAAACAGTAATAATCGGCAGGCAAATCTGGATGGCGGAAAATTTGAACTACGCAGTAGAAGGCAGTAAATGTTACGAGAATGACTCAGGCAATTGCAAGAAATACGGAAGGTTATACGATTGGGAGAAAGCGATGGAGGTTTGTCCCAAGTTTTGGCATTTGCCTAGCGATGAGGAGTGGAAAACTCTTGTGGTTTTCGCAGGTGGCAATGAAATTGCTGGAAAAAAGCTCAAAGCTAAAAATGAATGGAAGCAACCTGACGAATGGGAACAACTTGTGGTTAAAGATGAATATAATGGCATAGACGAGTTCGGTTTTTCTGCCCTGCCGGGTGGTGCTGGCATTTCCGGTGTCCGTTTCGGTGGTGCCGGTTATTATGGCTTCTGGTGGAGTAGTAGAGCCAGCGAGAGCAATAGCTACCGTGCTTATCGTATATACATGGATTACGGCAGTAAGCTTGCTAACTGGGACTTCAACGATAAGAGGCTCTTTCTCAATGTGCGTTGCCTCCAATACTAAGCATTAAACATCGCCCATAGCATATCAACGGACATTGATATGTAAGGTAGTGGGTACACATCGCTATAATTCCCTGATTTTTCTATATTTTTCAATAAGACCCATATAGGGAGGCATACTTTCTATATTATATCCTATGAGCGAACCCTGCCTAACGATTAACATACCATCTGCGGTTTTTCCGTATATTTGCAATTCGGCAAAAGAATTGCAAACCGAGATGTTGCTTTTTTTGGCAGTAAAATGTTATCAACGTTCTTTGCTCTCAATAGGCAAAGCTGCTGAACTCGCTGGAATGAGCAAAGTGAATTTTGAAATATACCTATCGGAAAATAAAATCCCTGTGTCAAACCTAGACTATGCAGATATAGCTTGCGACATAGAGAAATTAAAAGTATGATAGTAGTTGCTGATACAGGTCCGATAATTTCTCTTGCTGTAATAGATAAACTATCCATTCTAGATTCATTGTTTGAAAGCGTGAGTATTCCAGAAGCTGTATGGAAAGAATTGTTGAATTATATTGAAATTTTTAATATTCCACAAATATACAATTACAAAAATAATGTGAAAAAGGTAACCACGAAATATGATTCAGAACAACTTGTGGATAAGGGCGAATTAGAAGCTATTTTGTTGAGCAAGGAAATAGAAGCGGATTATTTGCTTATTGACGATAAAAAGGCTAGGACAATAGCAGAAGAAATGTCTATTGCTTGTGTCGGAACAATTGCTGTTTTAATAAAAGCTAAATCAAAAGGCATAATAAAAGAACTAAGGGAATTATTCATAGAAATGCTGAACAAAAAAAGATATTATTCCATAGATTTGTTAAATAAAGTTTTGTTGGCTAATGATGAGAAAATGATTTAGTTGTGAGCCACAGCCGTTTGAAATTAAGTTTAGGAAGTAGGGAATTTTCTATCTTATCACTGATAAGGAGTTATGCGTATCCCGTTGAAAACCCTGCATAAATTTATAATCATTGTTCTCGCTGCTTTGACCAGCGTTTTTTTGGTTTTTTCAATTCCTGTTTTGAATATGCTGATTAAAGGGGATTTTAAGTCCGAAAAAAAATACAGCACAACAGAAGTGAAGATGATAAACCAAGAAAAACCGCCCGAACCGCCAAAGCCAAAAGAAGCCACTCGCAAACCGAGCAGGCAAAACACCAATAGCAGAACCCCAAAAGCAGGACCGAGATTTGCTATGAATTTGGATGTTATGGGTGCTGGCGATGGAGTGGCTGTGCCAAAAGATTTGGTAGCGATGCAGAGCGGAACGGGGAACACAGGAAGCGGAGATGTTGACGAAAGGCCGTCTTTGAAAAGCTCGTCGAGGTTTCAACCGCCGCAAGCGATAAGAGACGGCGAAATAAACGCAAGCCTTAGAATATCGTTTTGCGTGAATACAAACGGAAAGCCTTATGACATCCGCATAATAGAGGAAATTCCAGCGGGCAAGGGGCTTGCAAACGCTGGCAGAGACGCGGTAATGGGAATGCAATTTGCCCCTGCAAAAAAAGACGGCATCGCAGTTTCTTATTGCGGATTGGAACAACCATTTGAGATTAAGTTTAGGGAGTAACCAAGTTCGACTCACCACCAAAGCTAGACCCTGTAGGGGAATTATAGCGGTGTCTGTTGCACTACGATTACATTCAAGAAGTCATTAATTCTATAACGTAAAATGGCGTGAAACTTATCTCAGTATTTACTATATTGCGTTGTAACAATCAAAAAGGAGAACGGGATATGCAAAAAATATATTTCCTGATAGCATCCATGTTTTATATGGTTCTTTTCGGTCTTAGAGTATTTGAATATCCAGGGATAGCCAAGTTTTGCATACCAACGTTTGTACTGCTAACTGCTTTATACAGCTTCGCAAATGCCAAAGATAGAACGCTTAAGCAAGGCTCACTATTATTAACTTTAGCTTTGGCGTTTGCATTCTGTGCAGATGTCGTGATAAATTTCTTCCCCAATTTACCAGGAGTGGCTATTTTTTGTGCTGTCCATATATGTCTGATAGTCTACTATCTTAAAAAGAAACCGTTAGAAAGGAAAGAAGTTTTATATATCATTCCTATACTGGCTATAAACATTATGTTTTGCATAGCGATTTTTCCGCACATTACGTCAAAGCTATTCGTATATTGCATATCGGCTTATATGTTATTATTGACTTTGATGCTCTGGAGAGCAATATGCTTATTTAGGGATAAAAATAACCTAAAGATAATACTAGGCTCAACCTTGTTTTATTTAGGAGACATAGCAGTAATAATGATGTTGCCTTATGGCAACTCCACTGCATTGAATGTCGAAACTTGGGCTACGTATCCACCTGCGCTGTTTTTATTGAGCTTGAGTAGCGAAACATAGTTATGCAGATTAATTTTGCTTAGCCAGGGCGCGAGGAAGTAGCGGAAAAATTATTCTAAATTCTAATATATGAGATTTTCTCAGCTTGCAATTATATTCACACTCCTATCAGTTTCTACCCTGTGTGCGCAAACCCAGTCCGCAGACCAGATTTTGAACCAAGCGAATTCATTGTATAACAACGGTCGCTATGCACAGGCCATTTTGCTTTATCGCAAAGCGGAGGAGAGAGGTGCAAACCCCGTTGCTACCAGTTTCAATACCGCAAACAGCCTCTTTCAGCTAAACAAACTTCCAGAAGCGGCGGCGGCGTATCGCAAGGCTGTGAATTTTTCGGATGGGGAATTTGCGCCCGCACTTTCTAATTTGGCGGCGGTGCTTTACAGAATAGGTGAATACCCAGAGAGCATCGCTATGTATCGCAGGGCATTGAGTTTAGACCCGAGCAACGCCTCCGCTTGGATTTATTTGGCGGAGGCTTATCAAAAAACAGGCGACAATGCAGGGGCTTTGCAAGCACTGGAAAAAGCGAGGCAAATAGACCCTCAAGACGTTTCCCTCGTTTACCAGCAAAGCGAGATACATATAGCGATGGAAGAATTTGACGCCGCTGTAAATTTGGTTCGGGATGGGTACGCAAAAAATCCCGAAGAGACGGATTTTCTCATATACTTAGGCGACATTCACAGGTTGAATAAAAATTTTTCCGAAAGCGTGGCTGCTTACAGAGAAGCCCTCGCCATAAAACCCGATGACAAGGAACTGCTCTACAAACTGGCGGACTGCTTGGCAGAAGACCAAAAACCTTACCTAGCAATGGACGTGCTAAATCAAGTTATGCACATAGATTCCAGCTTTACCGATGCCGCCATTTTTTTGGGGAACTTAGCTTTTGAGACTGAGTGGCTTGACAGGGCGGAAAACGCCTATTTAATCGCGGGGCGGCACGGAAACAACGAAGCTGTTTACGGCTTGCAAAATGTGGTGTATGAGTATATTCAAAAAAAACGTATGAACGAAGCCCGTCAAGCCGCAAAGAAAATTTTGGCTCTATATCCAAAAAATGCTGAACTCAAAGCGGAATTTAATTCTATCTTAGAAGGCGATAATTAAGCAACCGAATCGTGCCCTGACAAAATGGCGAAATAGATTTGGTGGCGAATTTTCTATATTTTGCAATATGTCTCTATCCGCAGATGTAATATCTAAAATAGTTCAATGCCTTATAGGTTTGAATGTCTATAAGATTATTTTATTTGGTTCTTATGCGAGGGGGACAGCGAATGAGGATAGCGATATAGATTTGGTTGTTATTTTAGATACCGATGAATTTGCGAAAACTGTCGATGAAAGATTAGATAGAAAGCAGCCTATAAATAATTCCATTAGCGAAATTCGCAAGGACTTTGCTATGGATATAGTGGTTTATTCAAGAGGAGAGTTTGAATTCTTGGATAAAAAAGAAAGCGATTTTGTTAGAGAAATTAAGAATACTGGAATTGAAATTTATGCAAAATGAGAAAATCAAACAAAATCCTTGGATATTTTTTGCAGACAAAGATGTTGATGCGGCTGAACTTTTGCTTACTAGACCAGAACTTACAGGCGAAGTTACTTTTCTTTGTCAGCAGGCTGTTGAGAAGTATTTGAAAGCTGTTCTTTTTGAGTTGAAAATTCCAATTCAAAAAACACACGATTTGCCTAAATTGTATAATGAAGTGAAAAAGTTTAAAAATTGGGAAATAGACGAGACTTTGCTGAATAAACTTTGTGATTTATATATAGAATCTCGTTACCCGACAGATGTTGCCTTATTGGATGGTGAAGTACTACCGAGCGTGGAAAAAGCCAAAATATTTTTGGAATTTGCACAGAGCGTAGCGAAAATTGCTAAGGCGGAAATTCAAATAGTTCGGTAAATTCCGCTATAACATTTATTACCAATTGCAGTCGCCGACTATATTTATGCCACTCGTTTTGGTGAAAGACAAAGATTGGTAACGACCATCTTCATAAAAAGATTCTGTCAATATATTTCCAGAAATGCTGAAAGTCATTACTATATCATTAATAGTGATTTGATTTCCGCTAATAGAATAAGGATAGACTCCGTCTATACACCAATTTCTGTCATTGTCGCATTCCAATTTAATATACTCTCCATTTTGCTTAAAAATGTGAGCTAAACATCCCCTATTATCATTAACTGTCCACGCCTCATTCTCAGCATTGACAATGCCACCCCCACCGCTAGGCGAGGACGAGCCGCTAGGGTCATTGCCGCCGCCAGATGAGCAGGAAAATGTGAGTGCCAAGGCAAGCCCAAGGGCTGCTGTGAGTGCGAATTTTGAAATTTGTGTTCTCATTGTTGTTCTCCTTAAGGCGGGGGATATTTTCCGCTATAAAAGAAAATATACAAAAAAATGACAAATGAAATTTTGTCAGGGCACGAGGGGGTAGCGGAAAACGCCCATCGTTAGGGGCAGGGTCAGCCTGCCCAGCGGTTATGTTTGAGGGCGTTTGGAGCGAGGGGGAGACTTCCCCCTAATATAATTCTATCTTAGAAGGCAATGAGTGAAAAAATAATAATATCTCCGCTGGATTGGGGTTTGGGACACGCGACGAGGTGTATCCCGATTATACGCTCATATCTCAAACAAAATGCAGAGGTGGAAATAGCGAGTGCGATAACGCATAAAAATTTCTTTGCTCAGGAATTTCCAGATTTGGTTTGGCACGAAGCTCCTGCTTACGATATAAAATATCCGAGGTATAGCTGGCAAATGTCCTTTTGGATTTTGGGGCAAATTCTGCATATTAAAAAAATGATGAGGGAAGAAAACAAATGGCTCGCCTCTCTGTGCGAAAAACGGAAATATACGCAGATAATAAGCGATAACCGCTTTGGTTTTTACAACAAAAAAATAAAATCCATATATATAACGCACCAATTGCGGATAGCATTTCCGCAGTATTGTACGCCTTTTGAAAAAATCGGCGAGAGATGGCATAAAGGCATAATGAAAAATTTTGATGAAATATGGGTTCCAGATTACGAAGAATTTCCCGGGCTTGCTGGCAAGTTGAGCCATCCTTCTTATGCGGATAAAAGAATAAAATACATAGGCCCTCTGTCGCGTTTGGATTTGCAAGATGCAGGGCAGGGGAGAGAGGAAGTGGAAAAAAGCATAGATATTTTGGCTCTGATTTCTGGACCAGAGCCGCAGCGTTCAATTTTTGAAAAACACGCTATAAGGCTTTTAACCAAGAGCACTGGCAATAATTGCATAGTTCGTGGGCTTCCCAACGAAACGCAAATTCCAGATTTGCCTTTTGAGACATTCAACCATTTATCCGCTGTGGATTTACGGGAGAAAATTTTGGCGAGCCGCACGGTTCTTTGCCGTTCTGGCTATTCAACCCTTATGGATTTGGCTTTATTGAAAGCCAACGCGATTTTAGTCCCAACGCCGGGCCAAACTGAGCAAATTTATTTGGCAGAACTTTGGAGAAAACGTTGCGTATAAATCAATACATATCGCAGTGCGGAATAGCGAGCAGACGCAAAGCCGAAGCCTTGATTTTGGAAGGCAGGGTTTTTGTCAACGGAATTGTCGCCAAGGAATTATCGCAGCAAGTCAGCGAAACGGACATCGTTTCCATAGACGGAGAAA
>JAITFO010000103.1 GCA_031281265.1 Candidatus Fibrimonadaceae bacterium | reverse complement strand
GAATTTGCTATTTGCTCAGCAGCAATGTTTGTATGCGTAGCATTAGCCATAAAATTGTTGCCTAGAGCTTCCAGGGGAAGCTCGGCAAAACGAAATTTAAAGCTGGTAGTCATAGCTAGGGGTAAATATAGAAAAAATAATTTCTAAATTCCCTTTAATGATTTTCTGCCAATTATCTATGCGGTTTGCTACGATTTTTGTTATCCTTGTTTCCCTCGTATATTCGCAGGAAATTTCTTTTTCCATGAATAGCATGGAACCGCCAAAGACGGAGATGTTTTATTCGCGGGAATTTCCAAAGGCAGGCGATACCCTTTACTTAAAAGTCACAGTTCCCCAGGGATGGAAAATAAATTCAAACCGAGTTCCAGAGGACTTTTTGGTTCCCAGCAGCATAGAGGCAATAGCCAAAGGCATAGTGTTTGACTCCGTGCTATGGTCAAAACCCATAGTGGAACACAATGAACTTTTGAACATGGATTTGCTCTTGCTGAGAGACACCTTTACCGTAGCCTTGCCCATAAAATTCATAGAGGATAACTACAACCCCTACGATGCAAAATTAAAATTCACCTATCAAGCCTGCTCAAAAATATGCCTTCCTCCTAAAACTATAGAGATATATTTTAACCCAGCTTTGCAAAAAAAAAAAGTTGAACCCCAAATCAAAGAAAAAAGTTCCTTGCCTATTTATATCCTGCTTGCCTTTATAGGTGGCTTGCTCTTAAATGCAATGCCTTGCGTGTTGCCAATTCTGTTTTTGAAAATTTTTGATTTGGTAAAAAAAACAGGCGAGTCAAAACGCAATATGCTTAAATGGGGGCTTGCCACGGCGAGCGGTATATGTTTTTCCTTTTTTGTAATAGCTCTGATAATTTCCGGGCTGCGCTTAACCGGGAATGCCGTTGGCTGGGGGTTTCAGTTCCAACATCCTACATACACAGCGGCAATGGTTTTATGCCTCGCGATTTTTGCGTTGAATCTTTGGGGCGTTTTTGAAATTTGGATGCCCGGCAATGTGCTCAATGTTTGGGAAAAGCGCACAAAAGAAGGCGGTTTTCGCGGAGCCTTTGCTTATGGGATTTTGTTGGTGCTTTTATCAACTCCTTGTTCCGCGCCGTTTTTGGGCACCGCTATAGGTTTTGCCTTCACCGCTACTACGGTTGAATTGTTTGCGGTTTTTGCCGCGGTTGCAATAGGTTTATCTTTTCCATACATAATTTTGAGCGTGTTCCCGCAATGGACAAAAAAACTTCCGCGCCCCGGGGATTGGATGCTCATATTAAAACAATTTTTGGGCTTCCCGCTTTTGCTCACAGTGGCGTGGCTGTTTTGGATTTTTTACAGGCAAACCGGACCAGAATCCGCACTACGGCTTGGCTTGCTCTTATGCACAGCGGGCTTTTTTGCGTGGCTTTCTGGCATACTCGCAAAACCGGGGAAACCGTGGCTGCGTTTTGTTCTTCTGTGGCTTGTTTTTATTTTGATATATGTGTTTTCGTGGACGTTATGGGTTGACCCGCAAATCCACGATATGAGTGCTGAAGAAATTGCCCTTGAAAATCCTGAATGGATTTTGTTTTCTCAAAAAAAGCTGGATAGCTTGCAGGGCGAAGGTATTGCCGTTTGGGTGAACGGGTCGGCGGAGTGGTGCATAACCTGCAAGATGAATGAGAAAGTTGTATTTGAAAACGAGGAAGTAAAAGAATTATTTGAAAAAAAGAAAATAGTCAGAATGCGAGCGGACTACACCAATTCAAATCACGATGCTTTGACGTTTTTTGAAAAATACGGTCGTGAGGGTGTTCCATTTGATTTATTCCTAAGCTCACGCGGGGAAACCATTTTGCTGCCGGAACTTTTAACGGTGGACGGCGTTGTAGAAATATTGGCTTTGGAATAGACCTACTGTAAAATACAAGCGTTCGCAGCACCGTAGAGGCTTATGGAATAATCCTTTATAAGGTACACCGGCACTTGCAACAAAAGCGGCTTGATATTTTTGTTGTAAGCCATTTCATAGTATTCCATAAACAAGTTCTCGCCAACCAGCCAACGAAGCTCCTTTTGGGCAACTCCACCTGCCAAATACAAACCGCCAAAGGGCAGGAGCAGGGTGGAAATATCACTTGCATAGCGAGCGAGCATTTTAACGAATAGGCGAAGCATAGAAGCAGCCACAGGGTCAGAATCGGAGAGTTTGGAAAGCAAGCGAGGTCTGTCGGTTGATTTCGCCTTTTCTATGTCCGCCCAGGCTTCACTTTTAGGCACCCCTTTTGTGTCTCGCCACCACTCGTAAAGGTTTTGAATACCCGTGCCAGAAACCAGCACTTCAACATCGGGATTGGCGTTTAACTGCTTTCTCATATAATCTCTAAAAGATTGGCTGTCCTCGTCAAAAGGAGCGAATGTCAAATGCCCGCCCTCGGAGGAATTAGGCATATAATCCTTGCCATTCCAAGTTAAAAATCCTGCGCCAAGGCCGGTTCCGGGGCCAATTACCGCTTTGGCTGCCAAGCGGGGTTCTGGAATGGAGCTGTCCGTGTGCTTAAAGGCAAAAATCTGTTCGGGGTTATTTACGTCCAAAGTGGGAATGCCATAGCTTATGCCCAAAAAATCATTTATCACACGGATTTCCAAACCGAGTTCCTTTGAAAGCTCGTTGCCATCTATATTCCAGTTCAGGTTGGTCAACTTGCAACAGTTGCTCTCAACCGGGCCTGCGGCACAAATGCAGCCTTGTTTTACAACTAAATCCGCTCGCTCGATTTTTGTCGTTTGCAAAAGTTCCTTTATAGGCTCGGTTAAGCCGGTAATTTCGCGGGATGGGAAAATGGCTTCGACAATGATGGTGAGTTTCCCATTTTTTTGCCCAACCAAAGCCAAATTAGTATTGGTTCCTCCTATATCGCCAGCCAAGACCAAGCGGTCAAAAGCCGCATCCTTATTCAACCATTTAATTTGTGCACCCATAAAAACCTCTAAGTTCTGTAAAATTTACAAAACTTAGAAATTAAAAATTTTCTACTTTCTCTAGAAATCCCTTTAAGAGGTAGCGATGAATCAAGATACGCTAAAGCTGATAACGGCCAAAATAGAGAAAACTTTAGAACATGCTCGCGTTTTAAAGTCTGAAAAGGTTAATTTGGAAACTATGATAGCGGATTTGCGTGAGAATATAAGTGAAAAGGACAAGACGATAAATGAGCTAAAGAGCACCAATGAGCAGCATTTGGCAGAAATACGCTCGCTTCAAGAAGCTCTGAACGAAAGGGACTCAAAATTAGAAGAATCCGAAAAGGCCCTTGTTGAAGCTGTAGAAACTTTGGACAAAGTGCTTGACAAAGAAAATGCAACCAATAATAGCCTCCCAGGGCTGTTCAGTATCAGTGAGGGCAATGCTTGAGCAATAAAATTCGCAGACAGGTAATAATTGCGCGCACGCCTGTGCACGTAAGCACGCCTTTGTCGGAAGAAATGCTGCAATCAGTTGTCACTTATGTGGAAGAGAAATTCCAAATACACGAAAAAGCCGCAGGTAATAGGTCTGATGACGACAGAAAAGCGGATACCCTTATAATAACCCTGCTGGATATTGCTGCGGAATTACTTTTTGCAAGGCAGGAGATAAAGAGATTAAAGGTATCGGATACGGAAGCCATCGCAGCTATAGATAATTTAACTAAAAAGTTGGACGAATTCTCCTAGTAGATTGAAAAATGAAATTTAAATTTTCACTTGAACCAGTTTTGAATTACCGAAAAATTTTAGAGAGAAATGCGGAGATAGCTCTTGGCAAAGAAATTCAAAAACTGGTGAAGTTAGAAGGCGAATTGGAGAATTTGCTCAATGAATACAAAAATTTGGTGGAGAATAGAGGCGGCGTAAATACAAGAAGCGCTGAACGTTTTATGGATTTTGTTGGTTATGCTCAAAGGCTAAAAGATTTAATGGCTTCAAAAAAAATAGACATAAGAAATCAAAACAAAGAGATTGACAAGGCAAAAGCCGAACTTGTGAAAAAAACTCAAGAGAAAAAAGCCATCGAAGTTGTGAAGGATTCGCAAAAAGCCACATTCAAGTTGGCGGAAAAACGTGCAGAGGCAAAGCAAACAGACGAAGCCGCCGGACATCTCTTTTTTAGGAAATAATTTACTACATTTTTAACAAATGTTAAATGCCCGCAAGGAATTGAATTCCATCCCCGATTATATTCCTGGTAAATCTATAGACGAGATTAAGGAAAAGTATAAACTTAAGCAGGTGATTAAACTTGCCTCCAATGAAAATCCGTTGGGAGCAAGCCCGCTCGCAAAAGCCGCTTATAAAAAATGCGTTGAGAAATTGCATTTATATCCAAGGGGTTCCGCGCCGGAGCTAGTCCATAAGTTAGCGGTGAAGTGGAAAATCAAGGAAGAGAATTTAATCATCGGCAACGGCTCAGACGAAATTCTGGACTTGGCGGCAAGGGCTTACTTGAATAAAAACGATTATGCTGTTGGAGCGAGTTCCACATTTTCGGTTTATTCTTCGGTTACAAAAGCAGTGGGTGCAAAGTACAAGGCGTTTCCGCTTGAGAATTTTTATTATCCGATTGAACCCCTATTGAATTTTGAAAATGCAAAAATAATTTTTATCTGCAATCCGAATAACCCTACCGGAACTTATCATAAAAATGAAATTATATTTAACTTTTTGAAAAAAGTTTCAAAAGATGTGCTTGTTGTTTTGGATATGGCTTATATGGAATTTACAGGCGAAAAAGAACCGCCTTTGAATAAATGGATTGAGCAATTTCCAAACCTTTTATGCCTTCGTACTTTCAGCAAGCTCTATGGGCTTGCTGGTCTTAGGGTTGGCTATGGAATCGCATCTGAACAGGTGATAAAGGTTCTCAAAAAGATAAAGCTGCCTTTTAATTCAAACTATCCAGCTCAGATGGCAGCAGCAGCGGCTCTCAGAGATACCGCTTTTGTCGAGAAATCCTTGAAATTGAATGAGGCGGGGCGCGAGTGGCTTACGCAGAACTTGCATAAAGCTGGTCTTGATGTTTTGCCGTCAAGGGCAAATTTCATTTGCGTTAAGTTTGGCAAGCGAACTCCGCAGATTGTGGAATGGCTTGAGAGCAAAGGCATGGTGATAAGATTTTTGGGTAGCTTTGGGATGCCGGAGTATGTGAGAATCACGGTTGGAACAGCATTGGAAAACAAAAAGCTGGTGGGGTTGGTTTTTTAATCCTCTACGCACCGAACATAAGCCCAAATGGAGTCTATTGGCTTATGCGCAAACAGTAATCCAAGTTCATTACTTAAAATAACATAGATTTTAGCGGAACCCGGATAAGTTTCGCTTACATCAGTTGAACTGAAAAAAGGAACGCCTAATATATTCTCTTCGCCAAAATATCCACCAGGCAAAGCAGAAAAACCATATCGGTCTGTTCCTCTGCCATTCCCCCAAAGCTCGCTGTTTGCTTTTAATTCATATCCAGCATAATGATAATTCCAAGTAAAATTCTTTAGTTTATCCCATTCTTCATCGCTTGGCAAATGCCAGCCAACTGGACAAACCGTTTTTGCTGTATTCCAGTCATAAGCTATGCCATAAATTTCGCAATTATCAAGATTGTTGTTAAAACATTTAGTGTTTGAAGTTTCATATCGCAAATTTTCTGCCATCCAATTTTGAGTTCCTATTATTATAGTTTTATATTTTTTGTCATCGCGAGAATCGATTAGCACTTTATAATCAAACACGAGTTCGCCATCAGAGCAGTAAATTGAAGTTCTAGTGTCATACATTTCGCCACCACATTTATCGTAAAGTTTACTGCCTGAGCAAAATTGATTTGAAGTTTCCTTATGATAGTAATCATCTCCGCATTTTGTTAATATAGTATCGTTTTGACATTTTTCTGTTGAAACGTCATAAGCTTGTCCATTGCATTTATCGTGAAGCTGATTATACGAACAAAATTGATTTGAAGTCTTAGGGTCATAAACAATGTTTCCGCATTTATGAACTAATGAATCATTCTCGCATACTAGCCCACGATCAACTACGTATTCCTTACCACCGCATGTATCATATTCCATATAAAACATATCACCGGGCTGGCACCCCAAGAACACAACTAAAACAAGCAATGGACAAAACTTTAACACATAGATAAATGTAGAAAAATTTTAATTTTGGGATATAAAAACGAGCCTAAAGCCAATAACTACGAGGGTTTTCTAGCATAGTTTTACTTTGAAGAGTAAAATTATACAGCCTATAACAATGGACTAGTTAATAATTTTTGTATCTTTATTTATATGTCCGTAAAAAAAAGCGTTTACATAGAAACTACCATACCTAGCTTTGCGACAGCAAA
Source organism: Candidatus Fibrimonadaceae bacterium (assembly GCA_031281265.1). Classification (GTDB taxonomy): domain Bacteria; phylum Fibrobacterota; class Fibrobacteria; order Fibrobacterales; family Fibrobacteraceae; genus Fibrimonas. Next base: position 7,568 of record JAITFO010000103.1, on the reverse strand, counting down.
AACTAGCAGGGATGCCATTATAGCAGGACATCAAACTGCAACTATTTTATTTTGGGAAACGGAAAGACAAAAATATGAACTTTATATTAGCCAATATGTTATAGAGGAATGTAAATTAGGCGATGCAGAAGCTGCCAACCGCAGATTGAACTTTCTTAAAGGTATTTCCGTTATACAAAAAACAGGCGAAGTAGAAAGTTTAGGTGAAATTTATCAGCGTATTCTTAACATTCCAGAACGAACTAAAACTGATTGCTTTCATTTGTCTTGTTGCGTTCTTGCGGAAATAGATTATTTACTCAGTTGGAATTGTGCTCATTTAGGGGTAAATGCATATTCAAAAATAAAGGATTACAATAAAGATGTTAATTTGCATACACCAATGCTTTTAACACCGGAAGCTTTAATGGAAATGGAGGGCAGTTTATGAATTACATAGACACAGATATTGTTGCGGAAGTTAGGCACAATAGAGAACTTTTGCTAGAACAGCACGGCGGCATAGACGGATTACATAGATATATGGATGAGAATAAAGCAAAACTAGAAGAAGAAGGATGGAAATTCGTTTCAATTGCTAAAACTTGAACAAGACTTCTCATTGCTCTTGGAATTTTCTAAATTACCCCCAGCATCACAAGAGGTTCGTTGAGCAATGCCAAATTTTAAGATTTTTATTTCGTATAGGCGTAGTGGCGGTTATGATACCGCTAAGTTGCTCTATGAAAAGTTGAAGCTGGATGGATATTCAGTTTTTTTGGACATAGATATATTGGAGAATGGAAATTTTGACGAGGAACTGGGAAAAAGAGTAAAGAAGTGCAAGGATTTTTTGCTAGTACTTAGCCCCGGGATTTTTGACAGATTTGCGGAAAAGGATTATAACCCCAAGGAAGACTGGGTTAGGCAGGAAATTGTCTGCGCACTTGAAGCGAAGAAAAACGTGATCCCGCTTGTGTTTGGCGATTTTAGTTTCCCCAGAAGGTTGCCGAATGATATTAAAGAGATAACCAAAAAAAATGCCATAGAATACAACCCTGTGCATTTTGAAGCTGCATACGCAAGATTAAAAGACGTCTTTTTAATTTCCAAGCCGGGCTTGTATGCCAGATTCAAAAAGCGGATTAAAAAATTTATAATAACGATGTTTTTTATTTTAATCGCTGGCTCGGCTTTGGCGATATATGAGATTAACAGGCGAAATGATTTGGAAATAGAAAAGAGGATTGCAGAGGTAAAAGTAGAAGCTCAGCGTAGGGAAGATTCCATAAAAGCCGCAAAAGATGAAGAAATTGCGCGCAAGGATTCCATAATAATGGAATTAAAAATGGCAAGGGCACTTGACTCCATAGGCGCAGCCATAGGAACGGAAATAGAAAAAGCAACAGATGCGATGATGCATCCGTCCGCAGATAAGCGAAATAACAGCAAAAAGAAGCCGACAAAAAAATGACATAAAAATGACACAATATAAATAATGCGAAATTCGCCATTTTTCGCCAGTTCCAAAAAAATGTCTTGACGATGTTTCCAAAAAAATCTATATTTAGTGTTCGCCCCCCAAAATGAACCCAATATTTAGTAGGAGCTAGAAATGTTGCCTTTGAATCTTACCCCCAACGCTATTAAAGTGCTTGAGAGCCGTTACTTACATAAAAACGAAAAGGGCGAATGCATAGAGGAACCAAAAGACTTATTTTTAAGGGTCGCAAAAGCAGTGGCCGCAGTGGAAGCCAATTACAACAAAGACCCCGGAGTAGTTGAAGAATACACCGAGAAATTTTATGACCTTATGGCCAGCGGTCGTTTTTTGCCCAACAGCCCAACACTTATGAATGCAGGTCGGAATACGGACGGGATGCTCTCCGCCTGCTTTGTTCTGCCCATAGAGGATTCCATAGATGGCATATTCAGCACCGTTAAATCTACCGCCATAATTCAAAAGGCGGGCGGCGGGACAGGTTTCTCTTTTGACAGGCTCAGACCCACTGGCGACTACATAAAATCCAGCGGAGGAACAACCAGCGGGCCTATAAGTTTTTGGAGGGTGCTATCCGAGGCAACAAACGCTATTCAGCAGGGAGCTTTCCGGCGCGGAGCGAATATGGGAATGATGAGCGTTACCCACCCGGATATTATAACATTCATTTTTTCAAAACAAGACCTAAAAGTTTTTACGAACTTCAATATATCCGTGAAAATCCCGGATGCGTGGATGCAGGCATACAAAGAAAACCCGGACGGAGCGCACGAGGTTTATAACCCCCGCACAAAAAAAGGCTATGTGGTACCAAAGCAGCTGATACCTGGCAAATATGATATTTCAAAATTAATCCACTTAGAGGACTACTTTGCCCTGCCGGAAAAGGAACGCCCCGAAGTTTGGACAAGACGCGAAATTTTTCGGGTTATAGTGGATTGCGCTTGGCGCACAGGCGAGCCGGGGCTTATTTTTATAGATACTATAAACAAAGCAAACCCAACGCCAAACGTGGGCGAGATTGAAGCAACCAACCCGTGCGGGGAACAACCCCTGCTCCCTTACGAGGCTTGCAATTTAGGTTCTATAAACGTGTCTGCCTTTGTGCACAGAGGCGAAGAGGGTAAAATTGAGATTTTGCGCGAAGCCCTTGTTGAGACCATTCATTTGGCAACGCGCTTTTTAGACAACATAATAGATGTAAATCAGTATCCAATACCAGAAATCGGCCAAATGTGCAAGGGCAATCGCAAAATAGGTCTTGGCATAATGGGTTTTGCAGATGCTCTTTACAAACAGGGGCTTGCTTATAACAGCGAACAGGGAGTTGCCTTAGGCGAGCGAATAATGCAGGTGATAAACGAGGAATCGCACAGCGCATCGGAAATTTTGGCAAGCGAGCGCGGCAAATTCCCAAATTGGGAAGGCTCCGTTTGGGACACGGTTCAAAAACGCCCAATGCGAAACTCGGCTACCACAACGGTTGCACCAACAGGCACTGTTTCCATAATAGCGAATTGCTCCGGCGGTATTGAACCTATGTTCAGCCTTGCGTTTTTCAGGAACGTTTTGGACGGGCAACGCCTTGTGGAAATAAACCCCGTGTTTGAAGAGATTGCTAAGAGTAGTGGCATTTACAGTCAGGAACTGTTGGAAAAAATTGCGGAAGATGGGACTCTGTCAAAAATTGCGGAAATTCCCGAAGATATCCGCAAGGTTTTTGTGTGTTCCCACGACATTGCTCCTGAATGGCATATAAGAATGCAAGCGGCGTTCCAAAAACATTGCGATAGTTCAATTTCAAAAACCATAAACTTGCCGCACGACGCTTCCCCGGAAGATGTTGAAAAAATTTACCTGCGGGCTTGGGAACTCAAATGCAAAGGCGTTACGGTTTACAGAGACGGTTGCCGCGAAAACCAGCCGATGGCACTTTTAAAACCTGATTCTTCTGTGCCGGCCGCTGAGCCAAAAAAAGAGCGCGACCCGAGTGAATATCAAATTCGCAAACCTATGAAAACCCCGCCCATGCTTCCCGCTATACGTATGCGGCAAACCACACCTTTTGGGCATATGCACATAGCGGTCACCGTAGAACCCGTTAACGGAAGGGAGATGGAAATTTTTGCGCAGCTTGGCAAAGCCGGTGATGTTGTGTCTTCCGATTTGGAAGCGATTAGCCGCATGGTTAGCCTTTACTTGCGCATAGGCGGTTCTTTGGAAGATGTGATTGACCAGTTGGAAGGCATTGGAAGCCACATGGTAATTCCATCTAAAGACGGCAAAGTGATAAGCCTTGCCGATGCCCTTGGGAAAAGCCTGCATCGCTATAATTTGGCAAAGCTCACTTATGGGTTAAGCGATATTTTAACGGGTAAAATAAATTTTGATGAATTGCCCGCACTTAAAGACCTTGAGCCACAGGAAATTATAGCCGAAGGGGAGCCAGCTAAACCGTTAATTGAAGCCGCGGCAAGCCCCATTGCTAATCTTTACAAACAAAAATGCCCGGAGTGCAACGGAATTCTCTCATTTAGCGAGGGATGCGTTAAATGCCCGGAGTGCGGATATAGCAAGTGTTGAAGATACGTTTTTTATTCCTATTCTTTGTCGCAGTTTCTTTTGCAAGCGATAATTTTTTGGATTCTTTGGTAGATCATGCAAACTCCGTTGCCCCAACCGCAAAACTCGGCATCTCGCTTCGCTCCGTTAAAACAGATTCTCTGCTTTACAGCTACAAAGGAGACGAATGGTTTACCCCAGCTTCTACTATGAAACTTTTGGTGACTGCAACTGCTCTGAAAAGTCTCCCGCTGGATTATGCCCCCAAAACTATAATCCACATGGAAGGAGTTAAAAGGACTAACGTCTTTTCTGGGGTGTTTAGGGTAGAAGGCAGGGGAGACCCCAATGTTTCTGCACGGTTTTATCCAGACGCATTTTATGTTTTGAGAAATTTGACGGATTCACTAAAGAGCAAGGGCATAGACACTCTGCGTGGGGTTTTGGATTTAGATACTTCATTTTTCAAAGGCCCAAGAAAGCCCCCGCAGTGGCGCAAAAATTTCTTTGATTCTTGGTATGGAGCGGAAATTTCACCGCTGTCATTTAACGACAACTGTGCGATGATTGAGATAAGGCCTGGAGCAAAAGAGGGGGATTTAGCCCAGATAAACGTAATCCCTGATGTGGGTTATGTTAAAATTAAAAATGAGATTAAGACTGGCAAAAAGACAAGATATACGCATCTTTTGGATGCTGTTAAACCCGAAGTTACGCTAACCGGAACCATAGGATTAAAATCCTCGGTTTCTACGCTTGTAATACCGGTTCGCGACCCTGCTGCTTATTTTAGAGCCGCGCTTTTGAAAAGCCTTGAGAACTCCGGCATTGTCTATGTGGAAGATAATGATGTGTATAGAGGAAAAACTTTGGATAGTGTTGTTTTTGCAGGCCCACCTTTGAAGAGCATACTGGATGAGATAAACCAAAGAAGCCAAAATTTGCACGCAGAGGTGTTGCTGCGCAGCTTGGGAAAAAAAGAAAGGCAAAATGGAAGTGCGGAAGGCGGAATTTTAAGCGAAAAGCTATTTATGCAAAAAGCGGGCATTCCTCCAGAAGATTTTAAAATTGTGGATGGCAGTGGGCTTTCGCCACAGAACCAACTAAAGCCAAATTCCCTAACAAGGTTTTTAACCTATATGAGAAAACAGAAAGAAGGCGATATATATGTTTCTTCGCTTGCAATACCGGGCGTTTCTGGCTCTGGAAAACGATTGGATGTGGAGTTTAGAGAAAAAATAAGATTCAAAACAGGTTTTATAGAAGGTGTTTATGGGCTTGCCGGTTATGTTGCCGCAGAAAATGACACCATAGCTTTTGCCCTTTATTTAAACGATGCAAAAAGGGTGAACGATAACGTAGCGCGCGACCTTTTAGACTATATAGCAGGACGCGTGGCAAAGCATTACAACAGCGAAGCGGCTCAATTGGACGAGGGAAAAATTTTATGGCAAGGCGCAAAATCCATAAGCAATATTCACGAACGCATAAATTATTTTTCGGATAAATTTAAAGGCAGGCCATATTATTTGGGGCCTATGGGAGAAGGGCGTTCAATATACCCAAGTTATAAACCAAGGGTGAATTTCAATGAGATGGATTGTTTGACATACTTAGAACACGTTTTGGCTCTTGCCTATACTAAAAATTACGATGATTTTTTCAATACATTGCAAAGTATCCGTTACAAAAACGGGGTTATGGAATACAATATGCGCAACCATTTTTTAATAGCGGACTGGCTTTTATATAATCAGTTGAAAGTTGAAAGCGAAGATTTGTCTCTCGGAAATTTTTTGCTCTTTGAAAAGGAAATTGATAGAAAGAGATTTTTTAACGATACGAGTTTGGTAAATCCTAAAGTGAGCATCCCGTATTTGCCAAAAGAAAAAGCCATAATCTATGCAGATACGGTGAAGTTCGCAAGAGATACCATTTTTGGGGTTGCCATTTTGAGCGAGTTGCCGGGGCTAGACGCTGCGCACACGGGTTTTGTTGTGGGCAGCAGCAAAAAAAAGGGCTTGATGCTTCGCCACGCTTCGCAATTAAAGGGAAAAATCATAGAGCAACCCTTGTCCGAATTTTTAAAAGCTACCAAGATTAAAACACCGGGAATATCATTCTTCATCTTTGAAGAGAACTGAGCATGAGTTTGAAAATTTCATCGGGTGATTTTTGAGCATCCAGCAAAATGCAGTTATCGGGATTTTCTTTTGCTATTGCACGGTAGCCCTGACAAACCCGCTCAAAAAAATCATTCTTTTCCAACTCAATGCGGTCGGCACCGCTCCGTGACTTATCTTTTTTCTGCCTTTCCCTGCTCAAAGCAACTGGTATATCCAAGATAAAGGTTTTGTTGGGGAAACAGTCTCCGCAAGTTATGCGTAGCAAATTTTTTATGACATCTACATTCAATCCTCTGCCGTAGCCTTGATATGCGAGAGTGCTGTATGCAAAGCGGTCTGCCAAAACCGCAACCCCCTTTTCCAGAGCTGGTCTAATCACTTCGTGTATCAGCTGCGAGCGAGCCGCATTGTATAAGAGCAATTCGGTTATATCGTTCATTTTGTCTTTATGTGCGGGGTTCAGCAAAATTTGCCGCACCGCTTCGGAAATTTCCGTACCGCCCGGTTCCCTGACACACAAAACCTCAAAACCTTTATCCTTAAAAAAATTTTCCAAAGCCGCTATTTGCGTACTCTTTCCGCAGCCATCTATGCCTTCCAAGCAGATGAAATTTCTAGTCACAAAGGGAATTTAGTAAAACCCATTCCCCCTCTTTCAGTTCCCCTAGTTCATAATCGCCTATTTTGCTCCTGTGCAAAGCGACAACCTTGTTCCCAACCGCTGCAAACATTCTCTTGACTTGGTGATAAACCCCGCCTTTTATGGTTATCTCTGCTGTATTGTTCGCCAAGAGTTTTAATTCCAACGCTATGCAAGGTCGTTTTTCGCCGTGAAGCTGAACCCCTGCCAAAAGTTTTTTTTGCATTTCTTCAGTTAGTGGGTCAGCGAGTTCAGCTACATAAGTTTTTGCAAAGCCTTTTTTTGGATGTTCAATTTTATGTATAAATTCGCCATCATTTGAGAGTAAAATCAAACCAGTTGTGTCAGCATCAAGCCTGCCTGCGCACTGCAAACCGTCTTTTATAAATTCCTGCGGAAACAGGGAAAACACGGACTCATGGCTTGTGGGTGCGTGGCTGCACTCATAGCCATAAGGCTTGTTCAGCTTTATGTAGATTTTGTTCTTGGGCTTCACTTTGGGTTCCTTGGGCAATATAGCAAAAAATCACAACCCTTGACAAACTCGCAAAAATTTTCTATATTTTATCTCCAACCGTGATTTTTAGTCGTAGAAAAACCGCTTTAACAGAGCCTCCGCAGGAGACTCTAAGCGGTAATTTTGTGGCTAACTCTATGCCTATATATAATATATATATACATAGAATAAGCGTTGCGTCGCGGGGGGCGGGCGGGCCGCGGGGCGGGGGGGGGGGGGGGGGGGGGGGGGGGGGGGGGGGGG
>JAITFO010000005.1 GCA_031281265.1 Candidatus Fibrimonadaceae bacterium | reverse complement strand
GCCTCGACAAGCGTCTAAGGATATATAGATTCAAAGCGAGGTAATTTTATGGAGAAAATAGTGGAGCTGCTAACTGGAGAAAACGTGCGTGTGATGGCGCTGATGGCAACCATCATTTGCTCGTACGTGCTGTTGAGAAGCCAAACAAAAGGCTTGGAGTATTCCTTGGGCAAGCGAATAGACGCCTTGGATAAGAAAGTGGACGGCGTGGAGTCGTCTTTGAACAAGCGAATAGACGGCGTGGAATCGTCTCTCTTAAAGGCAATGGACGAAAAGATAGACTTAAAGCTGGCGGCATTTCATGCCCAGCTTAAAGCCAACGACTTCGCCCATCTGAACGCCACAATCGAAGCCCTCACCTTCACGCTAGAAAAAAACAAATTCCTAGAAAAGGAAGACAAAGAGTACATAGACAGCAGGCTAGGCGGGTAAAATTTTCTATATTCTATACCGCAATGAAAAAGAAATATGCAATATTCGTTTTTATGGGCTTTTTATTGACCAGCTGCGCAACAAAGCGATTTGACATCAATGCGGTGGACTTTTCTTATCAATATATAGAACAAAACATATTGCCGTTGAAATTCCACGATAGAAGCAGCGTGACCCTTGAAACTGCGGATAAAATTGTAAAAGGCTTCTCATCAAAGGATACCAATGCCTGGGGCTATTATTACATCAGCCATAGCTTTGATAGAACCGAAAGAAAATTATTTGACATTATAAATATCGACTACATAACATTCATATTGCATGTTGTGGGAGTTCCAGAAGCCAGAGTGAACCACACCTTGGTAGCCCGTGTCTATTTATTTGACTCAAAAGGAGATATAGTTGAAATTTACGAAAAAACGGGTTTTATCATGACATATAGAGGGTTGTGGTATGGCTATAACCTTCCCATAGACAAGATGGCAGAAGAATATAAAAAGATGTTTCAGGAAATTATAAATGATATAAGCGCGAGCAGAGATAGAACAAACGAGATATTATTGATGGCTGGAACCATGGAAAGCGACGATATGGCAGGCGCTTATACAAAAATTTATATGATAATAAAATAACTATCTTTTTCCCGATGCTTCACATAAAAAATCTACACGTTTCTCTCGCAGACGGAACAGAAATAATAAAAGGTTTAAATCTATCTGTTGGCAAAGGGGAAATACATGCCATTATGGGGCCTAACGGAGCCGGCAAAAGCACGCTTTCAAAAGCCATTGCCGGGCACCCCGGTTACAAAGTCACAAAAGGCAGCATAGAATTTTTGGGAAAAAATTTGCTCGAGCTATCTGTTTCTGAGCGGGCAAACGCGGGCTTTTTTATAGGCTTTCAATACCCCTTGGAAATAGCGGGGCTTGGCAATGAGGAATTTTTGCGCGCTGCCATCGATGCAAAGCACAAAGCGCTCAACCTGCCAAAGCTCAGCGATGATGAGTTTAACAAAAAACTTGAAAATGCCATGCAGCTTTTGGAAATGGATTCCCGCTTTAAGGAACGTGGGTTAAACGAAGGTTTTAGCGGCGGTGAAAAAAAGAGAAATGAGATTTTACAGATGGCCATGCTGGAACCCGCCCTCGCCTTTTTAGACGAAACAGATTCCGGGCTGGATATAGACGCTCTGCGCATAGTTGCAAACGGGATAAATAATTTGATGAATGAGCAACGCTCCATTGTGTTGATAACGCATTATCAACGGTTGCTGGATTATGCAAAGCCTAAGTTTGTGCATGTTTTGATGGATGGCAGAATAGCTAGGAGCGGTGGGTCTGAGTTGGCTCTGGAATTGGAAGAAAAGGGATATGAATAGCCTGCTGTTTATTTCCGAGAATGTTTCAAAAAAATTTTCCTTAGCGGAGAACGAATGTCTGAGCATACTGTCTTTTAATTCACAAAACGATCTGAGCGTTGAGCTTTGCGGAGAAGGAGCGGTTTTTGAGTACAGAAGCCTTTCCATTTTTGGCAAAGAGGAAAAGACGGAGCAAAAAATACGAGTTGCGCACAATGCGCAGAACACAAAGAGTTTTTTATTTGCAAGGCATATATTGAGCGATAATTCAAAGGCGGTTTTTAACGGGATTATAGAAGTTGGCAAGCACTCTTCAAACATAAGTTCAAGGCAGTTGGTGAACAGTATGTTGCTTTCTCCAAACGCAAAGGTAATCTCAAAACCGGAACTCAAAATTTACTGCGATGATGTTGAATGTTCGCACGGCAACACCTGCGGCGGTTTAGACGAAGACTCCCTATTCTTTTTGCAATCCCGTGGCATAGATTCAGAACAGGCAAAGAAAATTTTGCTACAAGCCTTCGCAGCGGATATATCAAAAAAACACCCAAACGGGGAACAAGTTTCTATATTTACCAATCTATGCCTAACTATGTATGCAAAGGAACAGAATTAAAATGCTCCATGGGTTCTGAGCGTTCGGCTTTGGATGTTGCCCATCCGTCAAATCCCGTGTATATGCGCGGGGAACTGATGGCAAACATAATGGATCACAAACCCATGATAAACATAAAACCATTTGGGCAATGCAAAACGCTGGGAGCACCTTGCGTTCCAAATACAGTGGCTCCTTGGCTCCCTGGCAAAACAGATGTCTTGGTAAAAGGGCACCCTGCCCTGATGGATGATTGCAGATGCGTATGCGCATGGGCAGGCCAAATTGAAATCTAAAAACTATATAATAGCTCCGAGCGTTTTGAATGCCAACTTCCTGCGTTTGGAAGCAGACATAAAAGCTACTGAACGAGGCGGCGCAGACTGGATCCACTTAGATATAATGGATGGAAATTTTGTACCGAATATCTCATTTGGCCCCGGCATAGTAGCGCAAATCCGCAAATGCACAAAACTCCCGCTGGACTGCCACTTGATGATAGAGCAGCCGGAACTGCATATTGAGGCTTTTGCAAAAGCCGGTGTTCAATATATAACCGTTCATGCAGAGGCAACAAAACATTTAGACCGCTTGCTGAACAGAATAAAGGAACTTGGATGCAAAGCTGGTGTTTCCATAAATCCAGCTACTCCGCTGGAAGCAATAGCGGAAGTTTTGGACTTGGCAGACTTGGTTTTGATTATGAGCGTAAACCCCGGTTTTGGCGGGCAATCGCTAATTCCGTATTGCCTAGATAAAATCAACTATTTGCGTTCCATAAAACCGAATTTGCAAATAGAGATAGACGGCGGGGTTAATTTAAAAACCATGCCGCTTGCCAAAAAAGCAGGCGCAAACATCTTTGTAATAGGCTCCGCCATTTTCAGCGCAAAAGATATTGAAAAAGAGACAAAAAAATTTTTGTAAGGGCAGCCCTACGTGGCTGCCCATAAAAATTTTCTAGATTAGAACGAATATGCTGGTAGAATTGTTGAAAAGTAAAATTCATAGAGCTACAGTAACCGACGCTTGTTTAGATTATGAAGGCTCAATAACAATTGATAAAGAGCTTATGGAGGAGGCTCGGCTATTTCCGCACGAAAAAGTTCAAGTGCTGAACACGAACAATGGAGAGCGTTTTGAGACCTACGTAATAGAAGGCAAGCCCAAATCTGGCATTATATGCCTTAATGGGGCTGCGGCACGCCTTGTGCAAAAAAAGGATTTGGTTATAATAGCAGCGTATGTATTGATGACACCAGAAGAAGCGAGGAGCTGGAAGCCCAAGGTTGTTAAAGTTAACGAAAAAAATAGGATTAAAATCAAAAAAAAGGAGTAAATAGAAGAATTTTATATATAAATTTGTTTTTTAAATTTTAAATTTTTTAGTTTTAATGTGATAAGGAGTGGGAGGAGATAGATATGGTAGTTAATAATACCAATTACGAGAATTCATATAGTGACCTCAAAGAGGAATGCGCACGCATCTCTTTGCAAATCACGGAGGCAGCGCACTTACCCGGCGAAAGGCGCGCTAAGGAGTTCCAAAATCTCTTAAAGGAGATTTTGGAATTAAAAAAGCAAGACCCTAACAATGAGGTTTTTGAACTTCATTCCCTTTTGGGTTTAATGCTTTTGAAGACCGACCAGCAGAGAGCCGCTATCACAGAGTTGCAACTTTCGCTAAAGTTAGCGCAGACAAGTGGCAATTCCAGCAATGATGTGGCTGGTGTTTGGTACAACATGGGCATAGCTTATATGGAGCTAAATCTATTTGACGATGCCTATAAATGTTTTCAGTCTTCGCTTGCGCTACGCCCTCACAACATAAAAATCTTTACATCCATGGCGGTTGTTAAGCAGATGCAGCGCGACTTCAAAAAATCTTACGAGATTCTTTGCGACGTGCTCAAATACGAAAATCCGCAAAACTCGGATGTGGAAAAAGTTTTTATATCACTTGGCTATACGCTTTTTCATTCAAAGAATTTGACAGAAGCTATGGAGTGCGCAAATAAAATTTTGCGGCAGGTGAATAGCGAAAGCGAAAAGGCTTTAAAATTAAAAGGCACCATTCTTCATACGCAAGGTGATTATAAAGGAGCTTGGGAGTGCTGCAATTTAATTTTCTCGCTTACCCCAAATTCACCGGAAGGGCATTTGCTTGCGGGCATCATCGCCTTTTCCGAAAAGAATTATCGCAGGGCATATGCGCATTATAACAAAGCGAGAAAAATAGGGCGTAGCTATAGCTTTACGCTTTACAATTCAATAGCTACGGTACTTTCCAAATTGCAAAAGTTCCCGCTTGCGTTAAAAGTGTATCGCTATATATTATCCATAGACCAAAACCCTGCACACAGAAATTCCGCTAATAAGTCTATAAACTTTTTTGAAAGCATGGCGGCTCGCAAGCAGTTGGAAAATATGGATGCTGTAAATCAAAAAGATGATTCAAGATTTGAATTGCCCGCTTATGAGATTTTTAAAAAGGCATCAAAAGTTATGGATAACGGAGATTCCGAAAGAGCTCTTGAGATGCTCCAAAAAGCTCAGAAGACGGAAGGCGCAGACAAGGTTTGGGAAATAGAAAACACCATAGGGCGCATACATCATAAGGAACGGAATTTTTCCATAGCCATTCCTTACTTTGAGCTTGCTGCAAAAAAATCCGGCAATTCCGTCAGCGTTCTGCACAACCTGGCATCTTGCTTGGCAAAGAACAGCGAATACGAAAAGGCTTTGGGCGTTATAGACCAGCTATTGAAAATACAACCGGATTCTCAGTTGGCAAAAAAAATGCGCGCTGTGTTTTTAGGCAAGCTCGGCAAGTACAACGATTCCGCCGAGTGTTTAAGCGAGCTACTCGAAAAGGAACCTAAAGACACTTACTCGTTGATGTCTATGGGTAGGGTTTGGCAAGAGAAAGGCGATTACATAAAAGCCCACGAATGTTTTGTGCAGCTACTGATGAAAGAACCAGAAAACGAACGTGCAATAATGTCCATCGCCATAAATTACAGCAGAGCTGGCAACCTAAGCCAGGCGGTTAATTTCACAAAATCCTATCTGAATAAAAATCCGCTTTCGTTTTCTCTGAATATAACTATGGCAAATATTTTGCGCTTTCATAAAAGGTTTGAGCAGGCAGAGAGTTATTACAGAAAGTGCGCTCAAAACTACAACAGAGAAGTTTACGACGGCCTTGCGGATTGTATATGCCAGATGAGAAGGCTAGACGAGTCTTTGGTTTATTACCAAAAAATAGCGGAGATGGAAAAAGACAATTTATATTCCACCTCAGCAAAAAAATCTATAGCTTTTATCCATCGCTTAAAACAGGATTACGTAAAAGCTCTTGAGATTTACAACGAGATAAATTGGGAAGCGGATTACTTCTTTGCAACTTGGCGAAACGTAGCCCTTTGCTATGCAGGTCTTGCGCGTAGCAACGCGAGTTACTTTACAAAGGCTTTAGACCTTTACGAAGCCATAAAGGAAAAGGAAAAAGATAATCCCAAACACTGCGCAAGGATAGATTCCCTTATGGCAGAGCTTTATGCGGATAAAGGTGAATATGCACGTGCTTGTGAAATATACGAGCTTGCGGTGCAAGGTCCCTATTATTTTATAACATGGAAAACCTATGCGAACTGTTTAGTGCTGCAAAAGTTTTTTAAAAAAGCTCTTGAGGTGTGCAATTACGCTTTGGAGCGGTTTGCAGACGATGGCAAACGTAGGGTTCCAGATGAACTATATTCTTATAAAAAGAATTTGGAATTGATCAACGATGGTGATTCTTTTGTTGCGGAGCACGTTTTGCAAACTGTTACCGAAAAACTCAAGAATAATCCAGATTGGTTATATACGGAAAATTGAAGATGAGTACAATGAGTACAATAAAAGCCATTCTGCTTTCGCTCGCCAGTTGGGGGCTTATGGCTTTTTCTTTTCCGCCTTTTCCACTTGGGCCCGGAGCCCTTGTATTCCTAGCTCCCTGGTTTTACGTTTTAAAAACGGCAAATTTAAAGGGAGCCTTGGTAGCAAGCTCCTTTGGTGCTTTTTTATTCAACGCTATCAGTATATACTGGCTTTACCATGTTGTCGATGTAGCACCACCAGCTCTTATATTTTCCGGGCTTTTTTTGGCCGTTGCTTTTTTAAGCCTATTCACGGTTTTATGCGCTTATGTTTTTGTTAAAATAAGAGAAGTTCGCTTTGGAAAATTCCCGCTTGTATGTCTCTTTCCTTTTTTCTGGGGAGGCATTGAGGTTTTGCGAGCCAAAGGCGATATGAGTTTTCCCTGGCTTTCTTTGGGGCTTGTGTTTGGGAACAGCCTTGAACTTATACAATCCTATGCGCTTTTTGGGGTTTTTGGAGTATCAATCATAATAATAGCTTCAAATATGTATTTGGCGTCAGCTACCCCAAATAAGAAGATTCGTTTTTTTATGCCTTTTATATTGGCAACAATCTTATATATTGGCGGGTATAATGTTATAGCCTGTGAAAAAAATAAATCTGACGCCGAAGAAGAGGTTTTAACCGTTGCTGTAGTGCAGCCCAGCGTTCCCCAAGCAAAAAAATGGAGCAAGGATTATTACAATTCTGTTATGAAGCAGACCTGGGATTTGTTCAACACATTAGAGCCTGATACCGTGGCTCTAGTTTTATTTGCAGAAACCGCCATTCCAGACTTTATAGATATACGTTTTAAGGAACAGGTATTTTTGGAAAATTATGCGAAAAAACATAAAACGCCTATTGTAATAGGCTCTTTGAGCAGAGCTTGGGATAGGGCAAAAGAAAATAAGAGGAATAGAAGGTATGGCGTGTACAATTCAGCTTTTTTATTCGGCTCCGGTTACCCTATGCCGGAGTACAGAAAAATACATCTTGTGCCTTTTAGCGAAAAAATGCCCTTTGACAATGTTTTTCCGGTTATTAACTACGTGGATTTAGGTGGAGGAGATTTTTCGCCCGGAGATAGCATATATATATGGCAACCCGGGGATTTTAGCCCTCTTATATGTTACGAGGCCATTTATGGCAGTATTTTGAGGGAAGCAAAGCGAAAAGGGGCAAAATTCATAGCCAATATCACAAATGATGGCTGGTTTTATAAAAGTATTGCCCCGTATCAGCATTTTAATTTGGTGCGTGCCCATGCGGTGGAGAGCGGAATAGGCGTTGTTAGGGCGGCAAATACGGGAATCAGTGCGTTTATAACGGCAAATGGGACAATAATAGAGAAAACCGAGCTTTTTGACCAAAAAATAATAGTCAACAACATACCTTTGACAACTCGTTCCACTCCTTATTATTTTGTAGGGGATTATGTTGAGCAAGTTTTGTTTATTTTTTCGCTGGTTATGGTGGTTGCGGTAATTCTTTTTCGTAAATACTTGAAATGAGATAAAAAAATAGCCTCCAACGATAAAAAAAAGAGCCTCCAACCTTTCGGTTGGAGGCTTGTGAGCAATGTTACGTTATTTTTTAGCAGCTTTTTTATGAGCAGCTTTTTTAGGAGCTGCTTTTTTAGGAGCTGCTTTTTTGTGAGCGGCCTTCTTAGGGGCTGCTTTTTTGATAACGGTTTTTGTTGCCATGAGGAGTACTCCTTTTGTTTGTGAATGTCAATGACAAATATAGATTTTTTTTTTGACTTTGGCAACAAAAAAATTACTTTTTTTTAATTTTTTTTAATTTTTTTTACAAATGTAAAATTATTTTTCATTTATCCAATTCTTATACTCGCAAAAAGCACTCACTCCGGCTTCCCAAAAGTTTGCAAAGCATTTTGCGAAGGGTGGAAGTTTAAAAGGATGCATCTTAAGTAGGTCGTGCATCACAAGTACCTGCCCGTCTGTGTGCTTACCCGCTCCAATACCGATAGTTGGGGCGTTTATAGCCTGTGATATTTTCTGCCCAAGGGAGCTTGGAATGTGCTCTAAAACTATTGCACAGGGTTCTAAACCGTCCAAAATTTGCGCTTGCTCCAAAATTTTCTCCGCTTCTTCTTCATTTTGCCCAACTTGTTTGAAATTTTTTGCTGTTTGGGGGAGTAAACCTAGGTGACCAACTACTTCTATACCATTTTCTCTTATCGCTTCGAGAGATTTTAACGGAAGTCCTTCTATTTTTACCGCATCTGCTCCCGCTTCCAACAATTTTTTTGCGTTTAGCACAGCGGTTTTTGGTTCTGCATCGGAACCAAAAGGCATATCACTGATAACGTAACTATTTGATGCACCTCGTTTTACGGCATTTGTGAATAAACACATCGCTTCCATCGATATATCGGCAGTCCTATTCATCCCAAGCATTACGTTTGCGGCGGAATCCCCAACGAGGAGCATATCTATTTTGGCTGCGTCCGCCATTCTGGCGAAAGCAGCATCGTAAACGGTCACCATTGATATAGCTTTTCCGCTTTTTTTCATCAAATAGAAGTCTTTTTTATCCACTTCCTAGCCTTCTTGTTTCCAAAAGCCACTCCCATGACTTTAAATTGTCCAATAAACCGGTGTGTACTCTTAGGTGACCTAGGAAAAAATTCTCTATACGCTGCCATGAAATTTGTTTTTCCTCGCTTTTTCCGTTTGCAAAGCTCCCAAGTTCTTGCAAAAAGACTGGATCATAGCTGGATTTTCGTTTTCCAAGGCAATTTTTGCATATCGCTCCGCCCAAAGCGGGCCACAAATCCGCCGGACCTTGCAAAATTTCCTGTCCGCACTGCCCGCACTTCAAAAGTGTAGGCGCATAACCTAATATGTCGCACAGTTTATGCAACCAAAGTGAGAGAGAATTTTCTTTTACAGTATTATTTAACTCTAAGTATTCCAAATTGTTAAGCAACCATTTAAATTCTTCCGAAGCGTGAGACCTTCCGTTTCCCAATTTCAGCAAAATCTCCGCCATCAGTTGCGCTATAGCCAAACTTTGCAAGTTTGAGCGCATTTTTGGAAAATAATTTTGCAAATATGCCTCTTTAGGGATTATCAGAGACGAATTTCCTCTATGGCGGTTGTAGCGAATTTCAATTTCGCTGTGCGCAAAAGGGTCTATTCCCGCTTTGAACTGCGAATTTTTTGATTTTGCGCCCTTTACAAGGAGCGAAAGTATGCCTACATCCGGGCTAATGGCTTTCACTATCCAAGATGTGTCACCATAAGGATAGCGATGAAGGATAATTATTTGCGTTCGCATATAGTGTTATTTTAAATTTATCCGGGTGGCCAATAGAGCATTCTTTTTCCTAACACGTGTAAATGCAAGTGGTTAACTGTTTGCCCGCCGTCTGTTTTGCAATTTAAAACAAATCTAGCGCCCTTTTCTTCGCAACCTTCTTGCTTTGCAATTTTTTGGGCGTAAAAAAGTATGTGCCCAAGCAGAGATTCATCGTTTTCTGCGGTTTCCATTAAATTCTCTATGTGTTTTTTGGGAACGAGCAAAAAATGCACGGGTGCTTGCGGTGAAATATCCTTAAAAGCCATAATTCGGTCATCTTCATAGAGAATTTCCGCCGGAATCTCATGATTTGCGATTTTGCAGAACAAACAGCTTTCCATTTGAAAGATAATTTAGAAATTTTCTAAATTACTTTTTAAATGATAGATGCCTTAACAGTTTTTTATTCGCAAAAGCCCACGGTTGAATGGTGCATTATGCTTGCAAAATTCGCCTTTATATTTATACCATTAGTATTTATTGCGCTTATGATAACTTTGGAGAGGCGCGGAGCAGGTTTTATACAAGATAGGCAAGGCCCAAACAGAACAGGCATCCCTCTTTTTTCTTTTTTATCGCATATAAGGCTCTTTGGTCTTGTGCAGAATGGGGCAGACGGTTTAAAATTATTCACAAAAGAATTATTCCAGCCTCGTGAAGCTCACGGTTTTTGGTTCAAGCTCGCGCCAGCCATTCCATTTATGGTGGTGTTTTTATCTCCGGCGGTTATTCCCTGGTTTGGCCCTATGGTTTTTAGCTGGGGCGGGCAAGTTGTGCAGGTCAGCGGCTCCATCCTGAATTTGGATATAGGGGTGCTTTGGCTCTTTGCTCTTGGGTCTCTCAGCATTTATGGAACGGTGCTAGGTTCTTGGGCTTCTAATTCCAAGTACTCGCTTTTAGGCGGTATGCGCGCCGGAGCCATGATGATAAGTTACGAAGTATCTATGGGGCTTTCCCTGTTAGGTATGTATATGTTAGTGGGGAGCTTCAACCTGCAAGACATGATAGCTTGGCAAGAAGTTCACGGCTGGGGAATTTTGGTTCAGCCCGTTGCCTTTGTGATTTTTTTGGTGTCGCTTGTGGCAGAGACTGGTCGTGCCCCATTTGACGTTGCAGAAGGCGAGTCCGAGCTTGTGTCCGGCTTTCACACCGAGTTCAGCGGGATGCGTTTTGCCATGTTCTATATGGGTGAATATGCGCACATCGCCATAAACGCTGCTCTGCTTGCAACATTGTTCTTGGGCGGCTACAGCATACCCTTTGTTAGCACAGAAACTTTAAAGGCCAATTCCGCTCAGGCTTTGGCTATTATTTGCGGCGTGTTTGCGCTTGGTACTCTGGCTTTCCTCTTTATGATGCATCGTTATGCAAACTGGTACAGAAAATCTAAGGCCTCAGACAGAAAAACCCGCTTAAAGGAATGGGCTTTGTATAAAGCTCTCGGTTGGCTTGCAGTGCCAGCTTTGCTCGTTATGGGTGTAGCTTCTCTTTATTTTGCTAAAGATATAAACGCAGGGAGTTTTGTTTCCGCTTTAATCGCTGCCATGATTCAAATTTTGGTTCTGCTCTTTAAGATGAGCTTTTTCTGCTGGTTATGGATTTGGTTCCGTTGGACATTGCCACGCTTCCGCTATGACCATGTTATGCACTTGGGGTGGATTATCCTTTTGAACGTCGCTTTGGTTAATTTGGTTGTCACTGCGGTTGTGGCAAAGCTGTTTAACCCCTAACTCACACACAAAAATATTTTTGTTTTCCAAAACGCTCTGCGATAAGCGGCTCGCGTTTTTTTCCGTTATCACAACGGGTAAACCCAGTTTTAAAGCCTGCTCTACTTTTTTCTGTATATTGAAATGGTCGGGGCAGTCAATTTTTTCCACTATGGAATAATTTTTTTGCAAGCCTTCATAAAATCTGTGCGGGCGGGCAATGCCAGCAATGGCTATTATCTTGGAGTTTTGTGGCAAGACCTCGCCACTTGTGTTCAAAGGCGGCTTCATGTAAAATACAATATCTGCTTGTTCAGCGTTTTTTTCCCATTCCATGGCGCATTTTTTTACGCAGGCAATTTCGGGATGGTCTTTCCATAAACTACGGCAATTCCCATAAGGTATTATGTCCCGCAAATTTTTTGCGCCTTCGTTCCATGTAAGGCAAAACCAAAAGGCATGGCTAAGGCGGCGGTCTTCCAAACCGTCATCGCTTATCAAAACATCAAACTTGCCGTCCAATTTTTTGCAAAGCTCAAAGCGGTTCCCTGTAAAGGCTTCAAAACCTTTTTTGCTAAACCATAAATTTTCATCACCGGTGTCTTTGCACAAAATTCCAACGTTAAGGCCTTTCGCTTTTAATTTTTGTGCCAAAAAAGCTACATAAGGAGTTTTCCCCGCTCCGCCTACTAGCAAGCTCCCAACGCCTATGAGCGGGGTATGGAATTTGGCGTTTCTTTTTGGGGCAAGCCTTGTTTTAGAGTCTATCAAATACCCGAAGCGCCAAAGCGCCGCAGCAAAAAATCTCATAAATCAATCCTTGGCCGTTTTCTTCTGCTCACGCATATACGGTAACCTTCGCCTCGTTTCCCGAGTTTCTCCTGCTTCTCAAAGGATATTTCATAGTTTTTCATTATGTAGCGGAATCCCTGCACAAGGGGGTTATCACTTTCTACAGCATCCCAGTAAGCATCAGAGCGAAAGGCAACTTCAGCATTATACTGCTCCAATGCCTTTTTCTGCATCTCTTCATTGATGATCGGTTTATTAGTAGCAGTAGTAGCCATAGCCTTTCTCCTTGCTGTGATTAATGGTACTAATATAGTAAAAAATGAATTACTATATTCTTTTTGTAATGATTTTAACCCGTTATGTGCTTAAAGAGCATATCGCTCCGTTTTTTGCAGCGCTTTTTGTGACTACTTTCCTGTTTATTATAAATTTTTTGGTAGAAGTGCTGGATAAAATCCTCTCAAAAGGGATTCCAATGCACATTGTTTTGGAGATTTTTGGGCTTAATGTGGTTTGGATGGTAGGGTTTGCCGCCCCGATGTCTGTGTTAGCTTCTACTTTGATGACTTTTGGCAGGCTTTCTTCGGATAAAGAGATTGTAGCTATGCAAGCTGCTGGAATTTCCCCGTTTTCGCTTATGCGTCCGGTTATTGTGGTTTCTGTTATGCTCATGGTACTTTTAATAGCTTTTAACAACTGGGTTTTGCCAGAAGCGAACTACCGCAGCTCAATGCTCATGCAGTCCATAACCCGCAAAAGGCCGCACGCCATGATAGACGAGGGCAAGCTCATAAACCAATTCCCCGGTATTCAGCTTTGGGTTTCTCACATAGATAACCAAAACGCCATGCTTTACGGCATAAAAATTTTTGAAATAGGCGGGAGTTACCCTCGTGTGATAACAGCGGATAGCGCTTCGATGGAATACGTGGATATGGGCACAACCCTGATGCTCCATCTGAGAAATGGAGAAAATCATTTTGTTGACCCCAAAGACCCTGAGCGTTATTTTAGAATTCTCTTTGCAAACCAGGATTTTGCCATTCAAAATATCGACGACCGGTTTGAACGCACGGACAGGAAAAATCGAGGACAGCGCGAGCTGCCAATAAATGATTTACAAGAAACGATATGGGAAACCCAGGGTGAAATGCGAAAATTGGTAGCTGAATTTGAACCTATAGTTTGGCAAAGGGCAGATATGTTAATTGCGTTTATGAAAAGAGATTCTATTTTACCGGATGAACTAAAAAGCAAGGAGATTTTGAAAAACACAAAAAACCGCCGTATAGCTGTGGAAAATGTAAAAAAAGAGGAAATGGAAATTTCAAGGCAGATAGAGAGGATGGATACGAGAGGTGAACTTTTTTTAAAGCGAATTGCCATATACAGGGTTGAAATTCACAAAAAGATAAGCACGGCTGTTGCGTGCATCATATTTGCCCTTATAGGTGCTCCGCTTGGTATAATAGCTAAGCGTGGTGGCATTGGGCCAGGAACAGTCTATAGTCTTGGCTTTTTTACCATTTATTGGGTATGCTTAATTGGCGGCGAAAATTTGGCAGACCGTTTGATAGTTCCTCCTGCAATTTCAATGTGGGCTTGTAATGCGTTAATTGGAACAGTCGGTTTATTCTTAACATGGCGAGTTGCAAAACTATGAGATTCCCCAAGTATCTTTTAGGAAATTTTTTGAGATTATTTGCCTTGATAATGGTAGGCAGCATTGTGGTATTCATAATAATAGATTTTGTGAGCAATATAAAAATGTGGCTTGCAAAGGGAATGGACCAAACAGGGGAATACTATTTAAACTATTTGCCATATATAATTTACTTGGTTTCTCCTGTTGCAATAATGTTGACTGCAATAGCCAGTGTTGGTGCAATGACTAGGCATTTGGAAATTTCGGCGATGCAGGGTGCAGGCATAAGCCCGTTTAGAATACTCCTCCCCATTTTTTCTGCTGGCATAATTATAACTGCGTTGCTATTTGGCATTGGCGAGATATTTTTGCCAGATGCAAATTACCGCCGCTTGGAAATTGCAGAAACTAGGATGGAGCAGAGAAAAAATCCAAGGGTAAAGGAAAAACATCAATTTGTATTTATAGGCTCCGACCATTCGGATTGGTATTTTAAATATTATAACGGTATAGCAAAAAGAGGGGATATGGTTTCTTTGGTTTTGCATAACAGAAGCAACCCTGTTGCCCGCTACGATGCGCAAAAAATAGAGTGGGGCGATAGCTCTTGGATTTTATCGGAAGGTTGGGCACGGTTTTTCACAGATGACAAAGGTTTAAAGGCATATAAATTTAAAAGAAAGGATATAGGGAAACAGACCAGCGTTTTACCAGAAGACATAATAAACGAAAGACAAAGCCATGAGGAGATGAACACAAAGCAGATAAGCCGCAGAATTGAATTGTTAAAACGAAGCGGCGAAGATACAAAAAAAATGGAAACTCAGTGGCATTTTAAATATTCAGGGCCGGTGACGGCTTTGGTAACTCTGATAATTGCGCTTTCGCTCTCGCATAAGTATAAGCGGGGTAGTTCTTTGAGCCATCAATTTGGCATAGGGATAATTCTTACATTCAGTTACTATATAGTTGTTAGGGTAGGTTTGCAAATGGGTGAAAATGGAATCTTAGACCCGTGGCTCGGTGCGTGGCTCGGTCACATTATTTACGGCTCGGTTGCCCTGACCATGTTGCTGAAATCGTTCAGGCTTTAACAACCCAAACCTTTCCGGCTTCCACAAAGTCAACTTTTACATCTGTGCCAGCTACTATAAAATCGCTTCTGGACTGAGCATCAAACATTTTATCTTTTATTTTAACGTGGCCGCTTGGGCGTAAGTCCGTTAAGGCAACCCCTGTATCTCCTTTTTTTATCTCCTCCACAAATTCCTCAACTGGAGAATGTGCCGAAGATAAATCAATTTTGTTGATGGGAGTCACGGAATCGGGTAAAATTGGGAACAAATATTTTGAAACTAAAATAGGCAAAGACAAAGCGAGCACTGCGCATAGCATTATATACATCAAACCGTACTGCCAATTAGAAAGAGAGCCAAACTCAGGCGCAAAGGCTGGCAAACTGGAAATATCAAAAGACATCACAAGAGCTGCTATAAAACAGACTATACTCAGCATCCCGCAAATCATAAGCCCGGGCAAAACGAGAATTTCAAGGAGCATCAACGCAATACCCAAGCACAGCAAGATGAGCGGGAGTTTATCGTGCAGGCTGCTAGCATATTGCCCCAAAAACACTATCGCAATTAGCGCAATGCCAATGACTCCAAAGGCTCCAAAGCCAGGTGTTTTAAATTCCATGTAGAGCAAGCCAAAACCTAAAATCATAAGCAAACCTGATATCGCACCTATAAATCTCGTCAATTTTTCCGCCCATGAAATTTCAATACTTATGGTCTTTGTTATGCCCAACTCCTTTTTAAATGCCTCTATATTTTCCGGTGTTCCCTTTGAAAATTTCAAATGCTGCGCTTCTTCATTTGTCATGGTTAAAAGCTCGCCGGCTCTCACCAAAGTCTTTTTTGTCCACTTTTTCTGTTCTGCCTCCGGCATATCATCGTACTCCACGGTGTTCACATAAATTGTGGTATCTTTGTTGGAAAGTTCAATAACACCTAAATCGGGGCTTACAAACGCTTCCGAAAGCAAGCGGGGATGCCCATTCCGCTCTGCCAAGTTGCGGAACTTAGCCCTCAAAGGTGATTGTATTTTTTCGCCTACAATTTGCGGTTGCCCGTCAGCACTTTGCACAATAGGGGCGCAGTCGCCTATGGTTGTGCTGGGCAGCATATACAGAGTATTGCTGGAGAGAGCTATTAAAGCCCCCGCGCTTATCGCTTTTTTTTGCACAAGGGAAATAGTCGGGATTTTCAACGCCGTTATGGTATCCACAATGGCAAAGGCGGCATCAAGACGCCCTCCAAAAGTGTTTATTTCAAAAACAATCAAATCTGGATTTTTAGAAATGGCTTCCGCTATGGCTCGGTTGGCATAATCGCTCATGCCTGGGTCAACATCGCCGTCTAAAGTTATCCACGCCGCAACTTTGCCAGTAGGGTTATTGCCAAGCTCTGGCTCTACCGGATTTGCAAAAGCGATGGAAAAAACCATCAAAGCCAAAAAGAAAAGGCGAATCATTTAGGTACTCCTAGCGAATCGAATTGGCGAACAATAGAATCTGCTTGTTTTTGCAAAACCGCCTCCGCTTCCTTAGCCATTTCTATCAAAATTCCGCTGGAATCGGCAACCTCTTCCTCAGCGACCTTTGGAACAAGCACTTCCTCTTTTTTGCAGGAAATTATCATAAGAGCTATAAAAAGTAGGTAAAATTTGCCCATCAGGGAAACTTAGTAATTTTCTATATTCCCTTCCATGTATATACTACCATTACTTTTTTTAATTTCCTTTGCTTTTGCCGAGCCTACAGGTGAGGTTGGGTCTTCAAGCGCAGATTTTTTCAGGCATCCAAGCAGTGCTAAAAACTACAGCGAATCTTGGGACTATGTCTTTGTTTTGGATAACGGAGCTAAGGCGTACGTAACGTATACGTGGCTAAATTCCTCCAATGAAGTGGGAACTCAGTTCTCAATATGGAATTTTAGGAACAAAAGCGCAAATGTAGGGCGTATATACCCCAAAGAGAGATATAGCGAAAATAGAACCACAAACGTCATAAGCATCAAAGACGAATACAAAATGGAGAACCTGCCCGGCAAAGACCATCGTGTTCTCTTTACCGCAGATAAAAACGGCAAATTCTTTCTCGATTTGAAATTCACAAGTGCTCAGACCGCGAAAATCCCCAACAATGGTCTTTTTAATGTGGACGGGCAAGTATGTGGGCTTTATATCCACATACCTTATGGGCGTGTTGAAGGGCGCGTAGGCATAAACGGCGATACAGTGGCGGTTAAGGGTTACGGATATATGGACCATTCCTGGACCGGCACCGAAACGACTAACGTGATTTCTCGTTCCTTTATTTTCACCACAACAACTTTGGAAAAAAATGTGAATAAGATATCTGGGCGGGTAAATGTTAGCCCCAAAGGTACGCTTTTTGGCTATGCGGTTCCCGTCATAGAGGGCGCGTTAGCAGAGACTGTAATGCCTATTCAGATTTTGGATAACGGCTCTAATTATAACCCAAAAAAATTCCCCGGCAATGTGGAAATCAAATGGAACAGAGAAGAAATTCCTCCGTTTTCTTTTGCCGCAGCCTATCAGGAGAAGTTCCCGCTTTTGGCAAGCCTCGGTATTCCAAAAATTGCTATCAGTGCCAAAGGTGGGGAAATCTACCATTTGCGGGGTCGCTCAAAAACGGATCCTTGGGGACGTGTGGACTGGGCTATATCGGGTAAATAAAAGCTAATTGATGTTGTCGCTGATTTTTGACCAGTTCAAAACGCCTTTCCGCACAATGTAAAGATATCCAGCTTCCAAAATCAGCAAAAATATCATCAGAAAAGCGAGCATTTCCCAGCCGCCATTTTTAAACCCCACAGCCAGTGGGTATAGAAAAGCCACTTCCAAATCGAACACCAAAAAAAGCATAGCCACTATATAATATTTTATTGGGAATCTTTCCGAGGCATTGCCCACAACTTTTGAAAGCCCACATTCATAGGCATCGGTTTTAACTTTATTTTTCAACTGGGTCTGCGGAGAGAGCAGCCAATTTGCGAACATCATCCCAAAGGGAACCGCCACCGCCAGCAACACCAGCACAAATACCGCGAAAAATATTTCAAAAGTGTCCATAACAGTAATATAGTAAACCCCGCCCGCAGGGCTAACGGGGGGAACGCCACAACGAAATTCAGAGTTAATTAGTGGCTACTTTATAGTAAACCCCCCGTAACCTTACCTCTTCTTAATCGTAATTTGCGAAACTTGCAGGCTTTTTGGCATTTTGCCGCTCAACAAGGCTTCTGCGATGGGTGCAAGGGCAAATTCATTTTTAGAGGTGAAAAGGTAAAAAGTCTCGGATTTTGGGGCGTTGTCCAGCTCGTAAGAGTTTTCCAAAGAGATTATTCTTCCGGCCTCAAGTTCTTTTGCCCTGCCGTTTTTGCCGGAGAGATGTATGGTCAAAACCTTATTGCCATCTATGCTCAAAAGAACACCGTAGCATTTTTCCTCCGCTATGTAGCGCATCTGCAACAGATCGCCCGCCTTAGCCTCGCTCTCGTTAGAGAGTTTCTCAACGGAATCTGTGGTTTTGCGCCAAATTTCCAAATCCGTTTTTAAACCCTTCACCCTGGTTCCGTCTTCGTTTATCACAGCGTTTTGCGCATAATTATTTTCGTCTGGGAATATGTTTATCAAAACCGTTGCCGCTATCAATAAGCCAGCGCAGGCGGAGAGCGGCATAAGCCACCTAGCCGCCTGCGTCTTCTCCGCAAATTCCTTTGCGGGATATTCCGCCAGCAATTCTTCATTGCTGTTTCTCAGCAATGCGAGCTGAGAGCAAAACTCTATGTTTTTGTTCTCCAGAGTTTTTAATTCAGCCATTTCTCTTTCGGGGAGTTCCCCAAGCAGATAGCGCTCCAATTTCCAGTTAGGTATGCTCATACAGCCTCCAATTTGGTTAAAGAATTTTTAAGAGTTTTAAGCCTTTTGCGAACTCCGGCAACAGACATCTTTACCTCCACAGCTACTTCTTCCAAAGTCATGCCGTCTATGAAGTGCAAAACCGCTATGGTTCGGCTGCTCTCCGGATGCCTTTTAAAGAGCCTGTCCAAAATGTCTCTGTTCTCCGTTTCCCTCTCAAAATTTTCCGTGCAGGCTATTTGCGCAATAGCTTCATCGCAACTGATGTTTTCGCCCCTGCGCTTCCTGTCCCTTATATGGTTCAGGCACATATTGGTTGCCATTCGCCACAATAAACTGGACGGGTAATCTAAATTCAGAGAGTTTCGCTTTTCCCAAACCTTTGCAAAAAGCTCTTGGACAATATCCGCCGCAGAGTTTTTGTCGCCTAGCAGCTTGTTGCAACGCCTGAACACCATTGGTGCATAACGCGTGTAAAACTGCTGTGCGTTTAGATTTTGGTTCATACTACTTAAACACCCGAACCGGGCAAAAGTGATACCGCAAATTTTTTTCGCTTGTATCCGTTCCTAATTTTGGCAAAATCCCCCGGATTTTTGCGAAAATTCGCATCGTCTGTGCGAATAGGGTAGCTTAAATCGCCATTTGCCGGCTCATCGCTCTCAATTTGGCTCTTTTCCCATCTTTTTAGACCCTCAATCCCAAAAAAATTCCCAAGCGAGTTCACTATCATCTTGTTCGCATTTATCTTTGCTTCTATATTGTGACCAGCTATATGCGGGGTTGCAATTTCAATCAGGGGCAAAAGCGAAGTATCTATATTCGGTTCGTTTTCCCACACGTCAACAACCGCTCCACCCAAGTGCTTATTCTGCAAAGCTCTCCGCAAAGCCTCGCTATCACACACCGCACCACGAGCGGTGTTTATGAGCCACGTACCACATTTCATCTTCTTAATAAAATCCTCGTTTGCCAAGTGATAAGTGGGGTATTTCCCTCGTTTTTCAAGCGGGGTGTGGAGCGTTATTATATCCGCTTCAAAAATATCATCGTTCAAATTTTTAGGTGGGTCGCATAAAAAAACTCTCATCCCAAACTTTTCCGCATCTCTCTTAACACACCCGCCAACCGCGCCCACACCAACTATCCCAAGCGAGAACTCGTTTAACGGCTTGCCTGTTTTTTTTGAGATTTCTGCTAAAGCGGCAGATACATATTCCGCAACAGACTCCGCATTGCTCCCATGAGCGGTTGCCAAAAAAACACCGCTCCTTTCGCAAAACTCGGTATCTATATGCTCAAACCCGGATGTGACCGTTCCTATGAATTTAACGCCTGTGCCTTCCAAAGTTTCTGCCCCATACTTTCTCGTTGAGCGAACTATCAAAGCAGCTGAGTCTTTGAGACTTTCTTTGGAAATATCTTTTGAGTCCAAATACTGTACAGAAAAATAAGGCTCTAAAACTCCGTGCAAATCGAGAATGGTCTTGTCAAGGGTTATGAGCATAAACTATCTCAACACCAACCCAGCCCCGACAATTTTTTCGCGTAGTTTTGTATGAATAGCGTTTATCTCATCATCCGTCAAGGTGCGGTCTGGGGCTTGGTAATAAAAACGGTAGAGCAGGTTTTTTTTGCCCGCCGCAATTTTATCGCCTTGGTAAATGCTCATAAGCTCAATGCTGGTCAAGTACTTTGGGTTAAAGCCCTTGAACTTTGAAAGCAATTCCGCATGGGAAATAGCTTCTTCCGCCTCGATGGAAACATCGCGTTCAATAATCATCTGCTTAGAAAATTCCTTGAAAGAAACAGGAGCTAAAAACGCGCTCTCCAAAATGGATAAATCTATTTCACAGACGAATGTGTTGAATTTCAAATCGAATTTATTTTGAACAACGGGATGAAGTTCCCCGCACGAGCCAATTATTTTTTTGCCAAGTTTAAGCGTGGCTGAACATCCTGGATGCAAAAACGTTTCTGCATTTTCTGGAGCTTCAAAGTTCACGGAAACGTGTAACCTTTTAAAAAACGCTTCGAGTAATCCCTTGAACGCAAAGAATTCCGCTTTTGGCTCCGCATAAACTATGGCGAGCATGGGAATTTCCTTGAACCCGGGGTCTTTTTCGCTTGCGGTCTCCGGCGTTGGAAACTGCGCCTTAGAAACCTCAAAAAGCCGCACAGACTTTTGATGCTTTGCATTCTCCGCCGCGCTGAATAGCAAATTTGGCAACAAACTCGTTGGCAACACTCCAAGTTCTTCGCTGAGTGGGTTCAAAAGCTCCGCGGGCTTTGCCCTTTTGTCTTCGCTTGCCCCAAACACCCATTCGGTTTTCTTTTTGCTGGTAAAGCGGAGCGACAGGCACTCGTGCAAACCAAGCGCAGAAAGCGAGGTGCGGATTTTTCTATTTATTTTCTCCTGCAAAGGCAGTTCGTTTGGCTCCGCTTTAAAACTCGGAATATCATAAGGGATATTGTCATAGCCAACCAACCTAGCTATTTCCTCTATCAAATCCGCCTCTCTCCCCAAATCAAAACGATAACTCGGAATATTATAAGCCCCTGAATTTTCAGAAGTCTCTTTTATCCCAATTCCAGCCAATAGTTTTTTCGCTTGCTCCAAGGGAACCTTTAAACCCAAAAGTTTTTCAATCCTCTCCTCGCGCAAAGGCACGGGGTTACGTTTGGGCAAATTTTCCGCAGACATAAATTCCTCTTTTTTCTCCGCGACTTTGCCACCAGCGAGTTCCGCTATCAAAGAACACGCATAATCATTTGCAAAATTCTGCAACTCAAAATCCACGCCTCTCTCAAAACGGTAGCTCGAATCGCTCGATATCCCAAGCCTCTTGGCTTGCTTGCGCACAACGGTTGGGTTAAAGAACGCCGCTTCCAAAAAAACATCTTTGGTATCGTCCGTTATTTCAGATTCCAAACCGCCCATAACGCCCGCAAGGCAGGCTGGGCTGTTCCCATCGCAGATAGCCAAATCAGTGCTTTGCAAAACGTGGTCTTTGCCGTCAAGCGTTTTGAACTTCTCGCCCTCATTTGCAAAACGAACTTTCACCTCTCCGCCTTTCAACTTACCTAAATCAAAACTGTGGAGCGGCTGCCCAATATCCATTAAAACAAAATTCGTAATGTCAACAACATTGTTTATGGGGTTCATCCCAACAGCCCTCAGCAATTTTTGCAACCATTCGGGGCTGGGCGCAATTTTCACGCCGTTTATAACCCTGCCAACATAATGCGGGCAAGCAGTGGGTGCCTCAACGCTCAATTTCATAGAGGTTGCAGAGGCAACTTCAAGTGGCTTTTGCTGTTGCAATTTCAGCGGCAAATCGAATGCCGCCGCTAGTTCCCTCGCTATCCCCAAGTGCGAAAGAGCATCGGGGCGGTTGGGGGTAACATTTATTTCAAAAACAGTATCGTAAAAACCCAGTTCTGCAAACGGCTTGCCCACAGGGGCATCACTTGGCAAAATCAAAATTCCATCGTGGTTCTGTGATAATCCAATCTCATCTTCCGCGCAGAGCATTCCAAAACTCTCCACCCCGCGGATTTTAGATTTTTTCATTTTCAAACTTTTGCCATCTGGCATCGGCAACTCAACGCCTATGGGAGCAAGAACCGCTTTTATGCCAGCTTTCACGTTGGGTGCGCCGCACACAACTTGCAAATTCTCTTTGCCATCAAAAACTTTTGTGATGCTCAAATGGTCGCTATCGGGGTGCGGGCTACATTCCAAAACTTCCACCACCAGCAGGCCGCTGTAAATCTTTCCAAATTCCTCAACACCTTCCACCTCAAAGCCCAAACTCGTGAGCTTTGACGAAATTTCCTCTACAGGTACCTTTACATCTAGGTACCTTTTTAGCCAATTCAAACTAATTTTCATAGAGGGAAATATAGCAAACGCTGATTATAGCAAGCTACTCCGCGCTTTCGTCTGAATCTTGAGAAATGCTCTTACCCAAAAGGTCGTTTGCGTCTATGGTGACAAATTTACCTTTGTCGTCATAAAAAACTTTGAAAAAGTATTTAATTTTATCTTTTCCGCTGCCCCAACCTACCTTTATGCTACGGTCTGTGGGTTTATCGGAGATAACCGTTTTCAGTTTAGCTTCGTCTTCTGAGCCAGTGCAGTCTTTGCCACCGCAGCGAGGCACTTTTTGCGTCTCGGCGAGTTTTTTCACAAAAGCCTTTGACTTGTCTGGGCTTTTCCAAGTGCTGTCTATGAGTGTCCACAGCACGTTGTTATTATCGGTGATGTCTTTCACCTGCGCTATTTGGTAGCTCGCTTTTTCCAGCCTGGGCTTAACAAATTCCTGTGCTTGAGCAGTCGCATTTTTCTTCACAAGAAATATCAGTGCAATCAGACCTATATTGGCGATCACAGAAACGAGAAAGAGATTCTTTTTATTCATAAGGGTAATATAGAAAAAGTAGGGGCAACCCTCGCGGTTGCCCCTACTTTTTTCTCCGAGCGAAGCGAACCGTTTGCGAAGGGAAGCTAGCTGCTCTAGGAGCAAGGTCCTACTATTTTATATATTATCGCACTATTTAGGAAGAATGCCGGAGTGGTCGATCGGGGCGGTCTCGAAAACCGCTGTTCGCAAGAACCGAGGGTTCGAATCCCTCTTCTTCCTCTACTCCGCATTTTCTATTTGGCGCTGCTTCAATGCCTTAATGGAAAGTTTCACCTTGCCTTTTGGGTCAACGCCCAAACACAGCACGGTGACCTCATCCCCAATGTGCAAACCGGAATCTTCCACCTTATCCAAACGTTGCTCTGAAATTTCGGAAATGTGAATCAAGCCATCTCTGCCCGGCAAAATTTCAACAAAAGCACCAAAGGGCTGAATGGATTTCACTTTTCCCTTATAGATTTTGTTCGGCTCCGGCTCGCTTGTGATGTCCTCCACCATTTGCTTTGCCATTGAACCCGCCTTTGCGCTCGGGGCTGCAATCTCCAAATTACCATCATCGCTAATGTTAATCTTGCATCCTGTCTGCGCTTGAATCTTCTTTATCACCGCGCCACCAGAACCTATAACATCGCGAATCTTTGTTGTTTGAATACGCATCTGTATCATAACCGGCGCAAGCCTTGAAAGTTTTGCGCGTGGCTCTGTGATGGTCTCTTTTATTTTCCCTATTATGTGCAAACGCCCTTGCTTTGCTTGCTCAAGAGCCTTAGCCATAAGCTCAGGTGTTATGCCTTTTATTTTAATATCCATCTGGAATGCGGTAATTCCACTCTCCGTTCCGGTTATTTTAAAATCCATATCCCCAAGGTGGTCTTCGGTGCCCGTTATGTCGGAGAGAATTTCAATTTTCCCACCCTCGTTCACAGAACCTTTCTCAGATATCAAACCCATTGCTATTCCAGCAACCGGACTGCTTATGGGAACACCCGCATCCATCAAAGAGAGCGAGCCTCCGCACACAGAAGCCATAGAAGAAGAACCATTCGACTCAAGTATCTCAGACACAACTCTTATAGTATATGGAAAGCCATCCGGCGTTGGAAGCACTGCGTTAAGCGAGCGTTCCGCCAAATGCCCGTGACCTATCTCGCGCCTCGATGTGCCGAGTTTTTTAACCTCGCCAACGGAGAACGGAGGGAAATTGTAATGAAGCATATAGCTCTTTGCCACTTCGCCCTGCAAAGTTTCAACACGTTGCTCATCGTTCTTTGTACCGAGCGTGCAAGTCACAAGTGCTTGCGTCTCGCCGCGCTGGAAAATCGCGGAACCGTGGGAACGCGGCAAAACTCCCAGCTGAATTTCAATTGGGCGTATATCAGCGGTTTTGCGGCCATCTATGCGCACACCTTCGTTTAAAATCATATTGCGCATTGTGTCGCGCTCAATCTCTTTGAATGCCGCTTTTGCAAGTGCTTTCAGAGCCGCATCTTCGCCTGTGATTGCCACAACAGCTTCGCTTGCAACAGCTTTTTCTTCAAGAGCCGCCATAGCAGGGTAATGCTCGGTTTTAACCATAGGCGTATGGAGCGTTTTATAAAGCTCATCGTATATCGCGGCTTTAACAGCCCCGGCAATTTTCGCCGCACTTTCGTTTTCCGTCTTTGGTGTCAAAACCATTTTTGGCTTTGCAAAGCGCGCAACCAATTCGCTCTGTGCCTTGCACAAATCCTTTATAGCCTGATGACCTGCCTGAATAGCATCTATCATTATCTGCTCAGAAACTTCGTAAGCACCGCCTTCAACCATGCACACGCTGTTTGCCGTGCCGCCAACCACCATATCCAGCTCGCAAACATCCAGCTGCGCAAAGGTTGGGTTTATAACGGGCTTGCCTTCAACAACGGCAACCCTAACAGCGGCAACCTGCTCCTCAAACGGAAGCTCAGAAAGCCCAACGGCAATGCTCGCAGCGCTAACTCCAAGAATATCCGCGTCAAAATTTTTGTCTGCACTCAATATCTGAACTATAATCTGCACCTCGCGGCTAAAGCCTTCTGGGAACATAGGGCGAATAGGGCGGTCTATAATTCTTGCTTTGAGTGTCTCGTCATCGCCAGGGGGCGGTTCTCTCTTTTTATAACCGCCCGGCAAGCGGCCTGCGGCATAAGCCTTTTCCCTGAACTCAACGGTAAGCGGAAAAAAATCCGCATCTTTTTCCGGGCCAAAGCACACGGTGGCAAGCACAAAGGCATCGCCCATTTTTACAACCGCAGAACCTGCGGCCTGTTTAGCCAAACGGCCTGTCTCAAAGACAATTTCCCTTCCGTCTGGCAATTTAGCGGTAGCCTCTTCGGCTTTAAGCATTTTAAATTCTTGCATAAAAACTCCTTAAACGGCTCAATTGCCGCCACGTAAATTGAGTTCTTTGTGCAAAGCGCGGTAGCCTTCCAAGTCTTTGCGGGCATAGTATTTGAGCAATCTTTTGCGTTTAGACACCAGCATCTGCAAGCCGCGCAGTGAATGCACGTCTTTGCGGTTTTTACTGCAATGTTCGGTCAAACTAGCTATGCGCTCCGTTAAAATTCCTATTTGCGAACGCACGTTGCCGGAATCGCTGGCATTTTTGCCTAACTTAGCGACAATCTCGGCAGTCTTCTCTTTGGTTATGGTAGCCATTACCTTCTTTCCTTTCTGATTATTGTGTTGATTTTGAATATAGAAAAAGAAGTTCATATATTCCCCTAATGCTCCAGATTCTACCCGCCACCCTAGCTACCGCCTACCTCGGCTTAATGCTGTATTTATGGCTGGGCTTGCTTAAAAAAGGGCGCCCGCGGGCAACCGTGGCTGCAACGCTCCCCTCCGTTTCCGTGGTAATCCCAATGCGCAACGAGGAGGCTTTCATAAAAAACACGCTGGATGCCATAAACGCCCAAAAATATGCCGGCGAGTGGCAAGCCATCATAGTAAACGACCGTTCAACGGACAGCAGCCCGCAAATAGTCCACAATTTCTGCCAAACCCACCCCAATTTTTCGCTCATAGACATTCCGCAAAACGCTCCCCAAATCGCCTCGCCCAAAAAAAGGGCTTTGACCACCGGTTTTCTGGCAGCCAAAGGGGAATTTCTGCTAACTGCGGATGCCGACTGCACCCCGCCACCCAACTGGCTTAACTCAATGGCTCTCTGTTTTGCAAACGGAGCGTCTGTGGTACAAGGTTCAAAGGTGAACACCGGTGGCAAAAATTTTTTGCACGCATATCAAAGATTAGAGACCCTCGGATTTACTTTGATAGAAGCCGCTGGGTATAATCGCAATAAACCCCTTGTGGCGAGTGCCGCTTCCCTTGGCTATAGTAAGGCTCTCTTTTTCAAGTGCGGTGGCTTTGAAGACCTTTACAACCTAGCCTCCGGCGATGACGATATGCTCATACACAAAATGGCAAAGATAGAAGGAACAACGTTTGCCTACAACTGGGACACAAGTGCCATCATGCCAACCGCTCCGGTAGATTCGTGGAAAGCGCTTTTGCAGCAAAGAGCGCGATGGGGGAGCAACGGCACAAAATACGAGAGCAAAATTTATTCCGCTTTTCTGTTCTGCATATACGCATTTTTCTTATGGCTTTTAATTTCACCGTGGCTCGTGCTTGCAAACATCTTGCCGCTCAATTATTTCTTGCTCCCCTTCGCCGCAAAACTCTTTGCAGATTTTCTACTGCTCTTCACCGGCGCTCTCCGCTTTCGGCACCACAGTAGGGGCAACCACGTAGGGTTGCTCCTACTATGGTGCTTTCCTTTTGTTGAACTCATTCAAATCCCGCTCTTCGCCGCCGCCGTCCCGCTCGGCATGTTGGGATTGTACAGGTGGAAAAATTAAAATGCTCACCGCCGCTCAAGCCCTTGAACTTTTCCGCTTGCCTTTACACGAACTGGCAACCCTTGCAAGCGACTACAAAAAAGAACTCCACGGCAAAAATGTTTACTGGGTTTGCAACAGGCAAATAAATTACACAAATGTATGTTGCCTCCATTGCAGCTTTTGCGCGTTCTCAAAAATAAAAAAAGATAGCCCCACCGCCTACAACATGGCTCTGCCAGAAATCACGGCAAAGGCAAAAGAAGCCGTCCACTTAGGTGCTCGCGAACTGCATATAGTAGGTGGCCTTCACCCAGACAACCCATTCTCTTATTACACAGACATGCTCAAAACGCTCAGGCAAAACTTCCCCAAAGTAAACTTAAAATGCTTCACCGCCGTAGAAATCTGCCACTTCGCAAAACAGCAGAACAGAAGCATCGAAAGCATCTTAGCGGAATTAAAAGACGCAGGGCTAGACACAATGCCCGGCGGTGGCGCGGAAATTCTAGTGCCGGAGATAAGGGAAAAAATTTGCGGGCAAAAAGAAAGCGGCGAACAATGGCTCTCCGTCCACAGAGCAGCGCACAAACTTGGCATCCCAACAAACGCAACAATGCTCTTTGGGCACATAGAAAATGTGGAACACAGAATTGCTCACTTGCAAATGCTCCGCGACCTGCAAACAGAAACCAACGGCTTCCTAGCTTTTTTGCCTCTCGTGTTCTTGCCGCAGAACAACGCCCTTGGCAGGCAAGTCAAAAACAGAACCAGCGAAGAAGACATCTTAAAAACCATAGCAATCTCACGGCTTTTTTTAAACAACATCCCCCACATAAAAGCCTACTGGGTACAACTCGGCATAGAAACCGCCCTCAAAGCGTTGCACTACGGCGCCTCCGACCTAGACGGCACTGTCATGGAAGAAAAAATCTCGCGCTCCGCCGGCGCAAACAGCCCAAGCGAACTAACCGCAACCCACCTACAACAACTAATCAAAGAACAGAATTTAATTCCAGTAGAAAGAAACGCATTTTACAAGCCGATATAACTCAGTCGCAGCTAGCTTCCCTTCGCAAACGGTTCGCTTCGCTCAATTGTTTGCTCAGAGAACTAGCTGCTCCCTCTCAACTACCAGCCTTCGGCTGTTCACCAGCGGGTAAGTAGCGCATGGGTGTCTCAATTCTCAACTAAGCTAGTCGCGACAGTTTTTCACTGCTTTATGAAGTCTCTCAAAAAGCTCTTCGATTTTGTTCAAAGGCACCGCAGAAAAAGCTATGCGTATAAGGCCGGAGAGCATTATAACCCCAAGCCCGTTCTTAAGGCACTCCTGCCGCACCGCTTCCGGCTCCGCACCGTTTATTTTAACGCACATAAAGTAGCCGCTATTGAACGGCATTGCAGAAAACGACTCCGCGTATTCCTTATGAGCCGCCAAAACCTCTTTTATCTTTTCATAGCGGGTTTTCAAAGTATTGTATTTAGTTTGCTTCTCGCTCTCGTAGCTCTCGCTACTATAAACGTTGAACAGAATTTCTTGCGATGGGCTTGCCGCGTTTGATATTGTTGCGCGCACCACTCCGGCTGCCTTGTCTTCCAATGCCTTGAGCTGAATATCACTCGCATCCTTAAACGCAAATGTTATAAAGCCAACCCTAAAGCCCCAAACATAATCCTCTTTTGTTGGGCCATCCATCTTCACCGCCAGCAAATTTTGGTGAGCGGTTGCCAAAAGCCCAAACAGCGACTCCTCGTATATCCCGTTTTCATAGACCAAGCCAAAATAGGCATCGTCCAAAAGAGCAACCACATCACTGCCCCTCTCCGCGCAGGATGTAAGCAGCTCGCAGATTTCCTTTGCCTCGCCGTTCGTGACCGTATAGCCCGTTGGGTTGTTAGGGAAGTTCAAGAGCACTATTTTTTTGCCATTACCTGTGTCCATGGCTTTGGCAAGTGATGCCACATCAAATTTCCCGTTCACGAATGTATTGAATGTCTTAATGTTTGCCCCGTAGCTCTCGCAGAAAATCAAATCGTAATTATCCCAATATAAATCTGGTATAATCACCGTATCGCCCGGATTTATGAATAAGCTAGCCGAGACGGAAAGCGCGTGCGTGAGCGCAGAAGTCACAACAGGTTCGCTGAATTTAACCCCAGCGAGGCTCTTATTCTTTTGCAATAATTTTTCGCCCCATTTTTTGCGCAGTTGCGCCTTGCCAAAACTGGGCTGATATAAAAAAGCGGCTTGGACTACCTTTTCTGGCATGGCAAAGGATTTTTGAACAGTTGGCAACGCGAGCGGCGTACCATCCTCTTCAAACGCAGTCCCTATGGTGGCATTAATCTCCATGCCCCTAGCTTCCGCGCTTTGCCCCAGTATCCCCTTATGCGGGAAATAAATTTTGCGCCCCCGCTCCGAAAGCACGCGGTACGCAACACACTTCTCCAATCCCAAATTCACATTCAGGACATTTGCCAATTCCGAGATATTATTTTTCATTGTAAGGGAATATAGAAATTTGGGGCAGCCCCAACGTACCGCCCCAAAACAACAATATCCCCGGCGCGGACGCCCGCGACTTTTGCCGCCGCGCCCAAAGTTAGGGGCATGGCGGCGGAGAGTTTTTGCCGCGCTTCTATGCTCAAAGCGTTGAGCTTTGAATAATCAAAATTTTCGGGGATTTTGAGGTTTGCCATCTTTTGCAGATTCGCAATCTCTTCCGCAGCGCGGACAAAAAAGCCGCTGTAAAGCTCCTCGGAGAGTATGTGCAACTTCTCTTTTCTTGTCAAGGGGAGCTGCGGGCAAGCCACGCTAAAAAAAGTTTCGGCTTTTATGCCCGGCCTCTTTAACACAGAAAGCCACCTCGTTTTCTCCGCTATGGCCGCTTGGCCGCTGCCCGCCAAGATGGGCGCAATCTGCTCTGGCGTTCCAGAATTTTCGCTCAAAAATTCCCTAGCTTTTTTTATCCTCTCGCTTTCTTGCTTGTAATTCTCCCACTGGGCTTGCGTAAGCATCCCCGCGTCATGCGCTTTTTCGCAAAGCCTCTGCTCGGAATTGTCCGCTCTTAAAAATAAGCGGTATTCTGCACGGCTCGTGAACATCCTGTATGGTTCATTCCATTCCATGGATGTTATGTCATCTATCAAAACGCCTATGTAGCTATCCGCCCTAGAAAGTATAAACGGCGGCTTGCCCTTTATCTTCAATGCAGCGTTTATGCCCGCCACTATGCCCTGCGCCGCCGCTTCTTCGTAGCCGCTTGTTCCGCATACCTGCCCCGCAAAATAAAGGCCTGCGTGTTTTTTACATTCAAGGGTTTGGTGCAAATCCGTGGCGTTTATGGCATCGTATTCCACCGCGTAGCCAATTTGCAGCACCACCGCGTTCTCCAAGCCCGGTATGGTGCGTATCGCTTCTATCTGCGTCTCTTCTGGCAGGCTTGAGCTAAAGCCGTTTATGTATATCCTCTTTGCGTCTTTTGTCTCCGGCTCCAAAAACAGTTGGTGGCTCTCTTTATCCGCAAAGCGTTTTATCTTGTCTTCTATGCTGGGGCAATAACGCGGGCCAAGCCCCTGAATTTTTCCGGTGAATAGGGGGCTTTTTTCAAAGGCGGCTTCCAAAATTTTGTGGGTTTGCTCTGTGGTTCTGGTGAGGTAGCAGTTTGCGGAGTTGCAAAGTTTTGCGGCATCGCTTTTGCCGCTGAAAGCCCACGGCTCTGCATCTCCGTGCTGAATTTCGCATTTTGAAAAATCTACGCTTGCGGCGTCCAAGCGGCTGGGCGTTCCTGTTTTTAACCGCTTTGTTTTTATTCCCAGTTTTTGCAAAGACAAGGGAAGCAAGTCGGAGCTGGGTTCATTTATCCTGCCGCCAATGCTGATTTTATCCAAGCCCGTGAACATCTTTGAATTTAAAAAGGTGCCGCTCGCAATTATTACCGCTTTGCAAAGTATTTGCAGCCCGCTTTGGGTGACTATTTTCCAATTTTCATTTTCTTTTTCCAGCGTGGTCGCTTCGCCTTCTATTATTTGCAAGCCGTCTAGATTTTCCAAAGTTTTTTGCGCAAGCTCGCTGTATAA
Source organism: Candidatus Fibrimonadaceae bacterium (assembly GCA_031281265.1). Lineage (GTDB taxonomy): Bacteria > Fibrobacterota > Fibrobacteria > Fibrobacterales > Fibrobacteraceae > Fibrimonas. Next base: position 17,939 of record JAITFO010000005.1, on the reverse strand, counting down.
ATCCATGTCGCATTGGGCGCGGTTGCCCCAAACGGCGGGGCCTTTGCTCGCGTTCAGCACGCGGAACATTATTCCGGCTCCGTCTGCCAGCGCACCCATAAGCCCGCCCATCGCGTCTATGTCGCGCACCATCTGCCCTTTGCCAACGCCGCCTATGGCCGGGTTGCAACTCATGCGGCCTATGCTCTTTTTGCTCAAGACGAGCATTGCGGTTTTTGCGCCTATTTTCCAAGCTGCGTTTGCCGCCTCAATGCCGGCGTGCCCACCACCTATTACAACTATGTCTAAATTCACGAATCGGGGAACCACAGCTTAAAACTTTCCAAGCCCTGATGCATCAACATCCCTATCCCGCCCAGGGTTTTGCAGCCCACCTCTTCCGCTTCTTGCAGCAGTTTTGTTTGGAGCGGGTTGTAAACAATGTCAAAGACCATCATGTTTTTGCTTAGGATTGATTTGTCAACGGGGCTTTGGTTCACGTTCGGGTGCATCCCAAGCGGCGTTGCGTTGCAGAGCAGGTCTATGCTATCCCTGTATTTTTTTACCTCGTCAAAATCGTGCAGGCTACTGTTCTTCAATTCCAAATTCCAAAGCTCCGGCTCTATGCTGAAAATTTTTAGGCTCGCTGCTCCGGCAATTTCCATAAAAGCGTAAGCGAGGGCTTTTGCCGCGCCTCCGCTGCCGAGCAACGCTATGTTTTTGTTTTTTATATCCATTCCAGATTCTTCCAAATTCCTCAAGGCACCCAGCCCGTCGGTGCTTGTGCCGCACAGCTTGCCGTTATCCCAGTAAAGCGTATTAACACTGCCGGTCGCTTTGGACACAGGCGATATGTAATCCAAAAAGGGAATAACCTGCTCTTTGTGCGGGATGGTGACATTCGCGCCCGCAAAGCCCATAGCCCTGAAACCTGCGATGGCGTCTTTTAAATTATCCTTTGCTACGGGCAAGGGCACATAAACCGCGTTTATCTCGCGGTCTTTTAACAGCGCGTTTTGGATGGAAGGCGATTTTGTGTGTTCAACGGGATCTCCAAACACCCCTAAGATTTTTGTTTTGCCGTCTATCTCAATCATTTGTCTCCCTTTTCCATGCGTTCTTTGGTCAAAAGCGCAATGCCTATGGCTCCCATTTCTCCGGGGCGTTCCGGGCGTATGGGCGTTAAGCCGGTGTGCTGTTCAAAGGAGCGCAACACGGCATCGTTTTTGAATGTGCCGCCCTGCACAACAATTTTTTTGCCAAGTGTGTCCAAGTTGCGCAAACGGATAACTTTTGTAAAAACGTTGTCTATTATGGAGCGGCAAATTCCGGCTATTATGTCTTCGGGTTTTTTGCCGTCTCTTTGCTCCGTTATTATGGAACTGTTCATGAACACCGTGCAGCGGCTGCCCAGCTTTGAAGGATTTTTTGAGCGGAATGCCATGTCCGCGATTTGCTCCATTTTAATGCCCAAACTGCGGGCATAAGTTTCTATAAAAGAACCGCAACCGCTTGAGCAGGCCTCGTTTAGGATTATGCCCGTGACCACGCCGTTTGCCACGGAGATGGCTTTCATGTCTTGCCCGCCTATGTCTAGAATAAAACTTACATCGGGGCATACTTTTTGAGCTGCTTTTGCGTGCGCGACTGTTTCTACGGTGTGGTAGTCGGCGTGGAGCGCACGGTAGAACAGGAGTTCGCCATAGCCCGTTGTTCCAACGCCCAAAATTTCTAACTTGGCACCCGCTTCTTTATAACGTTCGTTCATCTGTATCAACGCACTTTTCAGAACAACAAGAGGGTCGCCCTGATTGCCGGAGTAAAAGCTGTCTATAACTTCCTCTTTTTCGCTCAGGAGCACGAATTTTGTGGTTGTGCTGCCTGCGTCTATTCCCAAATACGCTTTTATGACCGAGCCTTTTTTAGGTTCGGGGTAATTGCCGTCAAAAAGCAGATGTTTGCGCAAAAAGTCGTGTTTTTCCTTTTCGTTTTTAAAAAATGGAGGCATTTCTTCGCTCTTGTTCTCGTTGCCAGCGGAAAAATTTTCGAGCGCGCGGAGGCTTTTTTCCTTGCTGTAGCCGCATTTTTTGCCTTTGTACATAGTTCCAGCGGAGAGCGCGGCTCCCCATGCCACCAAAACCTCGGAGTGCTGCGGAACCAAAACCTGCGAGCTTAAAAGCCCCAAACGTTGCTGAAACACGCTCACCAGCGAAGGGTTAAAAGTCAAAGGGCCACCCTCAAAAAGCACGGGGGGCTTTATCTCCATTCCCTGAGCAAGCCCGCCAATGGTCTGTTTTGCTATGGCGTGAAAGCTGGAAAGCGCAATGTCCTCTTTGGAAACGCCTTGGTTCAAAAGGGGCTGAATATCGGTTTTGGCAAAAACCCCGCACCTGCCGGAAATTTCATATACCTTTTCGCCCCTTGATGCAAAATCCTCAAAATTCTCTGTTTTTATGCGTAAAAGCTCCGCAACCTGGTCTATGAACGCTCCGGTTCCGCCTGCGCAAACACCGTTCATGCGCATATCGCTTGCTAGGAGCTTTCCCGTGGTCTTGTCCTTTTCAAAAAATATAACCTTGGCGTCTTGCCCGCCGAGTTCTATGGCAACGCGGGTTTTTGGGTACATTTCGCGTACCGCTAGGGAATTTGCGACAACTTCCTGCACAAAGAATGAGCCAGTTTTTTCCGCAAAGGGTTGCCCGCCGGAGCCGCAAAAAGAGACTGTGAAATGTTTGTTTTCGAATAATTTATGCGCTTCGTCCAGCAATTCGCGGACTGTTTTTGCCTGCATTGCGTTATGTCTTTGATAACGGCTGTGCAACAATTTCCCCGTTTCCGGCTTTACAACGGCAATTTTCACCGTGGTTGAGCCTACGTCCACCCCAACCCACAATTCGTCTGTTCGCATGTATAAAATGTAGAAAATTCCGTAGGGGCGACCCTTGCGGTCGCCCCTACAGAATTTTCTGTAAATGTTGTACGGCTGTTTGTATACGTTTATTTACGTGGTCGGGGGTAAACCCAAAAACTTGCGCGATTTCCTCTTTGCTCCAGCCTTCCCCAAAATGAAGCTCAATAAATAGCTGCGAAATGGGGCAGGGCATTTCGGAAATTCTGCCTACCTTCCAAAGGGGCGAATGGCAGTCTCGCAGGCAAAGTTTCTCTTCCCGCAGAAATTCGTAAACCATGTTTCTATGCCTGCCCGCTATTCTAAAAAAATCTATGCAGCAGTTGCGCGCTATTGAATAGAGCCATGTTTTGACGGAGGACTGTTTTTTGAATTTTTTTTTGCTGTTCCAAATTTTCAAAAAAACTTCTTGGCGAATGTCTTCTGCTTCTGCCATGTTGTCCACATGGCGCAAACATATTTTGAGCACAAAATCCGCATATTCTTTCCAAATAGTCTGTATGTTCATTTTGCCAAAGTTATATTGTTTTTTGCTTTTTTTGCCCTTTGGGCTGCATTTTGCAAACAGCTGTTTGCACAAAATTGCATTTTGCAAACAAGTGTTGACGTTTTTGCGATTTTCTACTTTTTACTTATGTTGTTCCTGCCATTCCTGCCATTCTTCTTTTTATTCCTAATATCTTGCTCTGATGATGTTGTATATAACGAAGCAGCCCCGCGTATATTTTTTAAGATTTTAAACAATTCCGATACTGTTTTGGTAGGTCAAGAGGTGAGTTTCCAAGCTGTGATAACCCCTTCGCCAGACTATGTGGAATATTTATGGATAGTAGAAAATAAAAATTCTCTAAACTATCCGCTTTTCTATCCCGATTTGGAATTTAAGAGAAGCTTTAATGAGAACGGGCTTTACAATATTAAGTTTTATGTACAGGATCATTTTTTTGATATATACAGAGATAGTTTGCTCCTGAGAGTTTCTAGCCTTCCTGTTTGCAAAGGCCTTAGCGTAAAAATTTTTCAAGGCTCTCCGATTTTTAAATGGAATTGCATGGATAAAGACAGCACTAACATCGGCGATTCTTTAACCTATAAATTTTCGCTGTTCAGTAAATATGGTTTTTTGGTTATGGATACAACTTTAACTAAAGATTCCCTGCAACTGGGCTATGCTTTGCAGAAAAATGACGTAATACGTTTAGTAGCCACAAATAAATATGGGTTTGAAACCCATTTGGATTCCACGTGGAGTTTGCCATGAAATGGTTTGCGTTATTGGCTGCTTTTCTGCTCGCTATCTCCTGTTCCGATAGCGATAAAGCCAGCAATGAAAGTAATCGGCATATTTGGATAGATGCAATTGATTACGAAACATACCTCAATAAAGTGTATTTGATTGGGTTTATAGAAACTGGGATAAAGAATTGCGCTTTTTATATGAATTTTGGAGATTGCACCGTCAATAATTGTTGGGTGATAAACAGTAGACATGCTTATTTTTCCTTGAAGAATTTGGATGTTTGCTACATAAAGGATTATCTTTGGATTGTGGACAAAGACACTATTCATTCATCTGATGAATTTAATAAAGTGACTTTCGGCGAGCATTTTGTAAAACTGGTTTTTGTGGATGTTTTTGGAGACTCCATCAGCGAAAGCGCACGTCTTAGAATAGACGAGCCGCTTAAAGTCACCATGCTCTCTCCGGTGGACGGTTACGAGGCTCAGAGAAGCGAAACGCTTGTATTTGAGTACCGTATAAGCGGTATAGATACATGGGAAACGTGGGAAGACACCGTTTATGTTTCTTCAGATGCAAAAGTTTTGGAAGACGAAACCTTGCTTTGGATAGAGGGAAAAGCTTTGGAGAATAAAACTTTGAAACCTCCGTTAAACAAACAGGCTTATTATTGGGGAGTTAAACTGTCTAACCAAGACACCGCATTTTATTCGGAGATTAGAAGCGTATGGGTAAGAAACATGGTAAATTAGCTAACGGGGGGAGGCTACTATTAGCCCTGTTCTTTCTCTTTAATATCGCAAATTCGGCGCCTCTTTTGATGTTGCCGCTGGAATCCGATATAGATAGCAATATCACGGTTTTATGGGAAAAATCGGTTATGCAAATTTTGAAGGAAGCGAGCTTTGATCCTAAAAAAGTTGATCAGGGGCGTTTTGCCGAATGTGCAACCATAGAATGCGCAGTATCCTCGGCGCGGGCGTTGGGTGCGCAGGGCTTGTTCAGAGGGCGATTAAAGGCAGAGGGCAAAGATTCCGTGAGCATACGGTTTCGCATAGACTGGCTTGCAGGGAACACAACCCCGCAGACAGATGTGAAAATAGTTGCACCGCTCGCATGGGACGAGGTAATTAGAAGCGGAGTTGTGTTGAAATTGTTAGCCGGCATAACGGGGAAAAATTTGCATTTTGAGCCTTCTAAAGACAGAAAAGCCATCATAAAAGTTGAGACCAATCCCGACAATGCAGTAGTTATGCTTAACGGAGAGGCAGTTTGCCATTCTCCGTGCGAATTCTCGGACAACAGTTCCGTTGCGCAAGTTTCTGCCTATTGGAGTTCCGGCGATAATATATGGTCGGCAAAAAAAACGCTAATCCCAAAAGACACCGTAAGAATAGCTTTGGAATTAAAACGTTCCTTCCCCAGCACGGAGATAAACTCATATCCCAGCGGAGCTTTGGTTTTTCCGGCAGGGCTTTTGGATGTGAATTTAAAAGCGCTTGGCAAAACCCCTCACGATTTGCGGGGCATCCCAGGGGAGACACAAGTCCGGATTTTTCACAAAGGTTATAACGATACATTGCTGAACGTGAAAATTGACGCAGTGGAAAAACAGGTTCAGCACGTGCAGTTGACCCCTATCACAGACCCGCAAAAAATTTACGAGCAGAATTTATTTGTGAAAAGCCAGCTAAAAAGAGATGTAGGCTTGGGGCTTTTAGGCGGGAGCATAGGCCCTTTCATAGCGGGTTCCACGCTTTTTGTTCTTGCTCAATACGATTACAAAGAGGCAAGGGATATAAAAAGAGAACTGGAAATTCCAGCCTTTGGCGGGAGGAATTTTCAAGCCAGAGTGGAAGAAAACCACAAAGCGATAAAAGCTGGCAATTCAAAGATGGCTTTTGGTGCCGGACTTATAGGGCTTTCCCTGCTTTTGGCTGGGGTAGGTTTTTCCATAAGTTTCTAAAGCCTCTTTTGCGGCATTTTGCTCGGCTTCCTTTTTGGAAAAGCCAATCCCTTTGCCCAAGAGCTTATCACCTGCGCTAACCGCCATCCTGAACTTTCTTTTGTGAACTTCCCCCCATTCCTCCAAAGTTTCGTACACAGGCGTGCCAAGCCCCAGCTCTTGGGTTTTTTCGTTTAAAAGTGCCTTGGGGTTTTGGAACACCTCGCTTTGCAAAATCTCGTCCTCTTTAGAAAAGAGAAACTCCGAGAGGATTTCCCTGCATTTTTCAATGCCCATGTCCAGATATACAGCACCAACAAGCGCTTCAAAAACATCTGCCAAAAGCGCAGGGTTCTTTTTATCCACTTCTTTAGCGACTATCAAATAGGAATATAACTTTAAGTTTTTAGCTACGGTCGCAAGTACTGTGCCGCTCACAATGGCAGATTTCTTTTTTGAGAGCAACCCTTCGTCTTCTCTGCCGTATTTCAAATACAAAAACTCCGTTGTCAAAAAATCAACAACGGAATCTCCCAAAAACTCCAAACGCTCGTAGGTTTCGTAATCCAAAACAGAATGCTCTTGCTTGCAAGAGCTATGGGTAAAGGCTTGTTTTAGCAAGTCTTTGTTTTTAAAGGAGCAATTTAAAATTTGCTCCAGTTTCTGCATTAATTAACCCCAGTTTCTGTATTAATTAACCCAGCTTCTGTACTACTGCTTCTCAGCTAGGAACTTTATAACATCACCAACGGTCTGGAATTTTTCCGAAACCGTATCGGGAATTTCAACTTTGAACTCGTCTTCCAAACCCATTATAAGCTCGGTGCGGTCTAAAGAATCGGCTCCCAAATCTGTTGTAAAGGAAGCCCCTTCAACAATTTGCTCTTCCTTAACGTCCAATTTGTCAAGGATAACTTTTTTCACTTTATCAGCAATTTCATTAGCCATCGTCTTTCTCCTTAAAGAAATATGTTTGTGTTGTAAATGTAGAAAATTTTCCACCCGCAGGGTAGCGGGGGGACTTTAAGCCCCTAATCCGCCATCCACACCAAGTACTTGACCTGTTATGTAAGCAGCTTCATCCGAGGCCAAAAATGCAACGGCATTAGCCACGTCACGAGGGTTGCCTAAATCTTTTAGGGGTATTGCCTCTTTGTATTTGGCTATAACCTCCGGGGCTAGCTTCTCGGTCATGGCGGTTTTTATAAAGCCTGGGGCTATGGCATTAACCGTTACGCCACGTGCCGCAAACTCCATAGCATTGGATTTTGTTAAGCCTATTATGCCAGCTTTGGAGGCTGCATAGTTAGCTTGTCCGGCTTGGCAACGGATGCCGTTTATAGAAGCCATGTTTATTATGCGCCCTGAGCGGTTGCGCATCATGTGCGAGCTTAAGGCCTTTGTGCATATAAAGGCAGAACGCAAATTCACATTCAGAACGGAATCAAAATCTTCCTGCTTCATGCGGATAAGCAGGTTGTCGCGGGTTATGCCGGCGTTGTTCACCAGAATATCCACCTTGCTAAAGTCCGCTAAAATCTGTTTGAACACTTCGTCAACAGCTTCGGGGTTAGACACGTCGCAAGCATAGCCTTTGCAGGTAACTCCCAGTGCCTCAACTTCTTTTATGGCGGAACCATCGCCTAGCTGGATGTCCAGTATAGCTACGTTCGCACCGTTCTCGGCTAAAACTTTTGAAATTTCCAAGCCAATGCCACGAGTAGCTCCCGTGACTATGGCGTTTTTGCCTTTTAGACTTATCATAAAACTCTCCTAATCATCTACTCTTACCATCTCTATACGGCGGTTCAACTCACGGCCTTCGGCAGTTTTGTTGTCCGCTATAGGTACATCTTGCCCGTAGCCAACGGCCTTCATGCGGCTGGTGCTAACACCCTTGGTAGCTAAGTAACCCACAACAGATTTTGCTCTGCGCTGGGATAGATCTTGGTTTGCCGCAGGTTTGCCCTGATTGTCCGTGTGCCCTTGAATTTCAATTTTGACTTTTGGGTTTGCCAAAAGCTGTTCCGCAACTCCGTCAAGAACTTTTTTGGCATTAGGCGTCAATGTAGCGTTGCCGCTGCCAAATGTTACACCTTGCAGGTTCACCCTTGCTTCAATGGGGGGTGGCTCTGTCACTTCAATCTCAACCGTTTCTGATTTAGTGCCGCCTTCTCCTGTTGCGGTTAAGGTGTACGCAATGCTGCTCGTGGGTTTAACCTGCTTGGAACCTTTGAGTTGAACTTTGCCTATGCCGTTGTCTATGTTCACTTCGGTAGCGTTGGTCACTTCCCACTTCAGCGAGACGGAATGTCCGGTCTGTACGGATTCGGGGTTTGCGCTGAACAGAATAATAGGAACAGGCCCTGCCGCTATCTCAACTTCCACAGAAGATTCTCGCGTACCGCCATCGCCTGTAGCACTTAGGGTATAGGTGGTGTTCGCTGTGGGCTTAACTTTCCTTGAGCCGCTCGCTTCAACCTTTCCTAAGCCTTCTATTTCAATCGAGGAGGCGTTGGACACCTGCCAAGTGAGGGTAACGGACTGCCCTTTGCTTACAACATCTGGGCTTACGGTGAACAAAATTGTTGGAGCGGGTGCCACTTCCGCTTGCTTTTCTGGGCAGCCCTTGTTTGACGTAGGGCCTTCTTCATAAGGGCATAGATCTATGCCTGAGCATGTTTTCTTAAACTCGCGTTGCCTTCCTGCTTCCGATACCCACGGGTCGCACACTCCGTCTTCGTCTGTATCGGGGTTGCGGTATTCCTCTTCCTCTTCTTCCACCTCTTCCACTATAGGATCCATAGTGAATAATTTGATGGTGAAGCCTCCAAATGCCACGTAGTCTGGGATAAGCCTAGCGCTGTAATTAATTTTATTGCCTTCATTGTCAAAATTTACGGCTAAATGGTCTACGTATTTTCCTTTATCTCCCACGAATATCTGCGCGCCTAGATGCAGATCCACATGTTTTGACAAATGGAAGGAGCCGCCTACAGAAACTGTATTCAAATCCACGTCAATGTTTTTGTCTGAGGGCAACCACTCGGTATAGTATTCCGAGTAAAGGGATACATATTGCATGGGAGTCCATTCCAAAGCCGAGGAGAAACTCTGAACTATTGGATAATTTGACCCTTCTGTTCCAAGAGTTCTTCTATTTGAGTAATTCAGGTGAAACAAAAGCGGGATGTTAGCTCCTATTCTGTTAAAATCAAAAGTAGTCGCAATCCCGAATTTAAAATAACCATTGGCATTGGTGTAAGAAGACCCTGCACCGGAGCCTACACGATAGGGTTCGTTTATGTTGGGGTCGTAGAGAAACATAGGGTCGCGAATCCAGGGGCCGTAGTCATTCAGTCTATTCGCATTTTCTCTGCCGGTGTTAAAGCCAAAACTTGGGATAATTGCAAAGTCAAGGGGAAAGGAGTTGTCAAAAGGAGCCCTAAATTTTAAGGAGAGAAATAAATTCCCCTGCCCGACCGCGCTTACATCTATTCCCGTTCTCCCCCCAGCGGAATCCACTTGAAAAAGCTCGCCGTAAGCCGGAATACCTATTGAAAAATCAAAATAGTCAGAAAGCCCAAGAGATAGAAACGAGTAGAGATTTAAGCCAAGAAATTTGGATGTGGAGTAAAATTCTGTATGTGGTTGGTTCTCAATATAAAAATGGTCATCTTCTACAAGGGTGCCATTTAGACCCGCGCCTTCTAGAAAGAAGCCAATCCCCAAGCGACCGTGCCCAAGGGCCTGCGCACTCTGCGTTTTATGCACACCGAGCTGGCCGTAGTAGTTGAGGTTTCCCTCGCCTGCCATCGCAAAACTTGCAAACATTGCTACAGACAAAGCCAAAACTTTGATTTTTTTTAAAAAGGGGATGTAATTCATATATATTAATATAGTAAATAGTAAAATTCATTTTTCTAGATTCGGTTACCATGCATGAGATAGATTTAAATGGCGAATGGAAATTGGTTTGGGATTTGGAGAACAAAGGCGTGGCCAACCGCAGGTTCACAGACATTCCGGATAACGCTAAAAATATAACTGTTCCGCATATTTGGAACGAAAATGAAGCTACAACGGCTTTTTATTACAAAAAGTTTTCCGCTATGAACAAAGATAAAAGGTGCATCCTGCGTTTTGAGCAGGTAGCGGTTTATGCGGTTGTATGGGTGAACGGTAAATTTGCGGGCAATCATTTTGGTGCAAGCACGGCTTTTGAATTTGATATTTCGTCTTATGTGAAAAGCGGAACTGAGAATTTGCTGTGCGTTAAAGTGTCCACAGTTTCAAAAAACAGTGATTTTGAGCTTATGGCCGGCGGAGAGCCTGTACCCGCAGAGACCATGCCTCTTGGTTTGACCTGGAAGCGTTTCCCGTTTGCGGGGCTTTCTGGCAAAGTATCCATAGTGAGTGGAGAAAGAGCTGTGATTTCCGCTTTGGAAATAGCCACGGATTGCGATAGAAAGCAGATAAGCGCAAAAGTATCTTTCAACAATGCGCGTAATTGCGCAGTTAAGCTGAAAATAGGCATTCGCAACCCTAAGAACGAAGTTTCGTTTATGCAAAAAGAGGTTAAACTCGAAAAGGAAAACGCAAATGTAACGTTGCAACTGGGGTTTAAAGAGATAAAGTTGTGGACAATGGAGGAACCTAGCACATACGCTTTGGAAGTGAGCGTGGAAGGTTCAAAAAGCGTAGCCTCAAACTTCGGTTTTAAAAAATTTGACTGCAAACAAGGCGATTTTTTCTTCAACGATTCAATAATCAAAATACAGGGCATAGTGTACAGCCAACGCAAGGGCTTTTCCATAAAAAAAGATTTGGAGAACATAAAGGAATTGGGCTTTAACGCAGTCCGTACCGGTGGCTCCCCTTTTAACAAAGAGGCTTTGGAGATATGCGATGAACTTGGGCTTTTGGTGTTTCAGGAATTTCCCATTTGCGATGAGCAATCCAGCAAGATGGGTTTAGAAGCCGTAAAAGACATCGCAAAAGAGATAGTATGCGAAAGCGTAAGTCACCCGTGTTTGGCTATGTGGGTTTTAGGCTCGGACAACGGTAGGTTAATTTTGGAGAATGGGGCAAAGCTCTTGGAACGCATAAACACGTTGGAAAGCTGCCACGCGGCAATAAGCAATGTGAATAACGTTTTTATAGATAACGACCAAACCTTTAAACACGGGCGCGAAAAGACATTTGGAGCAACTGGAAAAGTTATGGGCGTAACAGACGGAAATATTGTAGCGTATTCCTCGCATCGCCTTGCCCTTAAAATTTTTGGCGGGGTTCCTTTTACGCTATTTCTATCCCGCTATGGCATTGGCGAAGACGAAGATTTTATTATACCAGACCCATTCTTTGGAGACGCTTGGCTGCAGGATAACTACAAGCAGTTCACAGATGATATAAACAAAAACGGGAAGGTTTTGCTATCCATAAAAAATTACAGCTTGTTCGGTTCTTTAAAAAACAATGCCGGCTTGCAAAGCGTGGCGCAAAAAATCAAAAAAATCACAGGCAGCGAAACAAAGGATATAAACGAGCTTGCAATATCCGGGCTTGAGCAAAATATCCAATGCTTGCAGAGCAGCCCTATTGTGAGCGGCTACTTTATTGAGGAATGGGCAGATTTTAAAAACAACCTTTGCGGAGTTGTGGACGAATCCGGCGCGAGCAAGGGTTTGGAACAGAGCATAAAGCAGATAACCGCTTCCACCAAATTATTGGTGAGCGGCTTGGAAAGGGTGGTGGCAAAAAATGAAGTAATCTCGTTTCAGCTGAATGTTTTAAATGAAAAAAGGCTGGACGAGGTTAGCGTATCCGCACAGCTTTTAGACAAAGCAGGGCACGACGTGGTTTCGCAGAGCAAAAAATTTCCGATGCCTAAACTTGCGCTCGCTTCCATAGGGGAACTGAGCCTAAAAGCACCGCAAAAAACAGGCTCTTATACATTAAAGCTCACGCTCTTGGATTCAGAAGAGGAAATTTACTCCACAGAAGAACCCGTAGAGATTATCGATGCTCCCGATATAAAAAGCGCGCTCGCTAAAACCGAGTTTTTGGACACTGCGGAAAATTCTGCGGAAATAATCAAAATGATAAATGGCGAAAAGCCTATAATGTTCACAGCGGCTCTCAGCTCTTGGGCAGACAATTCCATTCTCACATCTATCTCAGATGCGGTAAAAGGCGGGAAAATTCTATTCATCTCGGATATTGACCCAGAGGATATAAAGATGTTTAACGGCTGCTCTTCTTTTGGCTGTTCTTTGGAATACTCTTATTCCTCTGGAGCCGGAGGAACGGCAGTGCATTATATCTTAAAGGATTCCCCTCTTAAAGAGGAATTTTTTGGCAAAGACGTTTTGGATAAAACTTGTTCCGCCATTGCGCCCGGCCTTTCCATGCCAGAAATTAAAAATGCGAAAAGCCTTGTGCATTCCGTTTCCTTAAAAGACGGCCATTTGCAAGAAGGCGTGGATTTGCAGTTCATAGAACACGGCAAAGGCAAGATTATTTTCAGCTCGCTGAACATGATAGAAGGCTTGGAAGCATACGCCCTTACAAACAGCGTATTCGCAAAAATTGTTAAGCTGGTCACTGAGTAATCAGTGCTGCTTCACAGAGCCATTTTGAATATATAAGAATGTAGCCACGGGGCTATGCCAAAGAACAGAACAGCTATGCCCAAAAAAGCTAGGCTTACTTTTTGCCAAACATATATCTGCACAGGTGGCAAATTTTCATCAACATCGTTTACCCAAGCGGCTTTTACTATTTGCAAATAGTAATACAGAGCTATTACGCTGTTTATGGCGGCAAAGCCCACAAGCGCATAATTGCCCACAGAGGCCGCGCTTGCAAATACCATCCACTTGCCTATAAAACCTGCAAGCGGCGGAATGCCAGCCAAGCTAAACGCGCTGATTGCAAACAGAACGGCGAGCAACGGATTTTGCTTTGAAAGGCCAGAGAGGGAAGCAAAACTCTCCATGCGGTTTTTGCCGATTATGCCTATTAAAAAGAACATCAGGTAGTTTGAAAATGCGTAAAGAAAAAGGTAATAGACAAAAGACGAAACGCCAAGGCGAGCATCTCCGCATAAACCTATCAAGATATAACCCGCTTGTGCTATGGAGCTATAAGCCATGAATCTGCGCAATCTGCTCTGCTTTAACGCTCCTAAATTGCCTATGAGAATGGTTGCCATAGCGAGCATGGAAAATATGAGCCTGAACACAAGGTTTGCTTCTGCCAAGGGGCCATACACCAAAACACCCAAGAACACAAGCGCAACCGCTTTTGAACTTACGGACAAATAGGCTGTTATAGGGGTTGGAGCACCTTCGTAGACGTCTGGAGCCCAAGTGTGAAAGGGGAATAGAGTCAGTTTAAAGCCCACTCCCATCACTATAAAAGCCATTGCTATCAGCAATAGCTTTAAATCTGTGCCCACTGTGTTATACACCGCATTGTAAATGTCGGCGTAAGAGAGCGAGCCGGCAAAGCCGTATAGATAACCCATGCCAAATAACAGAGTTGCCGTAGCTACCGAACCCATAAGCACATATTTAAGGGCAGCCTCCGAGCCTTGGGATGAAACTTTATTCCAAGCCACCAAAAAGTACATAGGCATAGTTGCAAGCTCCAAGCCTATGAATAGGGATAAAAGCTCATTGGCAGAAACCACCAACATTCCGCCAACAGCCACGAATAGCATTGCGCTTAAAAATTCCGGTTTATTCCTCAAGTTATAGCTGTTGCTCAAAACAGAAGCTAAAAAGAAAGACAAAAGTAAAAGTTCTCTTGTCAAAATTCCAAGACCGTTTATGCTCCAAGTCAATATGCTTACGCTCACCTTCCCGTCTTCTAGCCCGTAGAGCGAAAAACCGGCATAGAGCAAAAACAGAGCCGCAGAGCCGGCATTGGCTAAAGCATTGGAATACCTTGTTGAAAGCAACCCAACGCCTAAAACCAAAAAAGGCAGGAGTATAAAGATGCAGTCTAGAATTATAAAAGGAGACATCATGGCTAAAGTAGAAAATCAACGTGTGCCAGTACCTGTAGGCAAATTTCTTTGCCCCGTGATAAACTGTTTTACAAACGGATTTGTGGTGTTTTTTATTTCATCTACCGTTCCAACCTCAATTATGCGCCCTTTGTAAAGCATGGCTATGCGGTCTGCCACCTTGAACGCGCTTGCCATGTCGTGGGTTACCACAACCGAGGTCACACCCAGCTTTGACTGCATATCCAAAATCAAATCGTTTATAACGTCGGAGGTTATTGGGTCTAGCCCTGTGGTAGGTTCGTCGTATAAAAGTATTTCAGGGCTTAGGGCTATGGCTCTTGCAAGGGCTACGCGCTTTTTCATGCCGCCGGAGAGTTCGTTGGGCATTTTGGTTCGGAACTCCGGCACCAGATTTATCAGCTTTAACTTTTCGGTTACGCTGTCTTGGACTTGCTTTTCGGTTAGCTCTGGGTGGTGCTCGCGCAGGGCAAAGGCTATGTTTTCGCCTGTGTTCATGGAATCGAACAACGCTCCCATCTGAAAGAGCATTCCCATCTTTCTGCGTATTGTGTGCGTGTCAAAAGATTTTGGGGTGGAAATTACCACATTGTCAACGCTCACTTCGCCGCCATCCGGCTGTAAAAGCCCAATCATGTGTTTTAATATAACCGACTTTCCACCGCCGGATTGCCCTATGATTACCATAGTCTCTCCGCGGCGAATATCCAAATTCACATTTAAAAGAACATCCTGATTGCCAAAACTCTTTCGCAAGCTGCGGAGCTTTATCATAACATCGTCTTCACGAATAGTTACATTAGGCATTGGCGCTCATCGCAGGGCTATTTCTTTTTAGCATCCTTTTTAGGCTCTTCTTTTTTGGCTGCTGCAGGTGCTCCTTTGGCTGCTGGAGCACCTTTACCTGCTGCCGCAGGAGCTGCAGCTTCTGCTGGCGCAGCGGCTGCCGCAGGAGCGGCAGTGGCAGCAGCTTCGGCAGCTTCGCGTCCCTTGGTTATGGTAAAGATAACCGTGCGCTTTGGGGAAATCAAAGAGGCTTTGCCTAAATCCAGTTTTTCCGCATAGTAGGTGGTGTTGTTGGGCATCTCGGAAACGTCCAGCTCTATGCTTGCGGGTATGTCTGCTGGTTTTGCGGAGAGCTTTAGGTAGCGACTTTCCTGTGAAAGGTTGCCGCCCTGATTTTTAACACCTATGGGTATGCCGGAGAGGCGAATAGGAATGCGCACGGAAACCGGCGTATTCTCATCTATCTTTAAAAAGTCCACGTGGATTATTTTTTGTGAGATGCTGTGTTTTTGATATTGATAAACTATGGCGGGGTTCCCAGCCTTGCCATCTATGACCAAGTCCAGCAAAGTATATCTTTTGCCGGGTGCAAGAACAGCTTCTAAATCTTTTTCCGAAACGCTTATGGAAACAGATTCGGAACCTTTGCCGTAATAAGCGGCAGGTATGTTGCCTGTTTTGCGAATGCGACCGCTATCTCGCGAGGAACCTGCTGTGCGCAGTTGTGCCTTAAGGGTTGTTAGCTGCATAATTTCTCCGTTTTACTCGTTAAAACCTACAAAATTTTCATTGGGGTAGCTGGATTCGAACCAACGAATGGCGGAATCAAAACCCGCTGTCTTACCGCTTGACGATACCCCAAAGTCTGCTAAATATAGAAATTTTTGGGCTTTTTTTCAAGGGTAAAAGTGAAACTACTTGACGCCGCAAAATTTTTTTGCTATATTTTAGAACCACCTTGAAGGTTATAAAATAAAGGTTTAGAGATGACAAAAAAAAAATTTGGACTTCGCGAATTGATAATTTTGGCTATCGTTATAGGGTCTGCCTATAGCCTATGGCCATCTATTCAATATCACACTAAACAGGGCGCGGAAAAAGTAAAGTTTGCCGAAGAAAACTCCAAAGTTGTGAGTAACTCCGTAAAATTTGGCTTGGATTTAGCCGGCGGAACTAGCATAATTTTGGAAATTGACAAAAGCGGTCTTAAACCAGACGAAGCTTCTGACGTTCAGGAACGCTCTTTGGAAATTATCCGCAACAGAGTTGACCAGTACGGCCTCTCCGAGCCACAGATATACCCAAGCGGCACCAACCGCATTGTGGCAGACCTTGCAGGCATAGGCATAGATGACGCCCGCGAGTTGGTTGGCGGCACGGCAATACTCGAATTCAAAATTGTTGCAGAGCAAGAGAAGGCAGCTCAGGTTTTAAACTTAATAGACAATTACTTAAAAGGCCGCGGGCTAAACGTAGATTCAACCGCAATTGATGCGGATTCAGTCGCAGTGACCAAAGCGGACTCTACAGCAACACCCAAAATAGATTCAGCTTTAGTAGCTGCCAAAACCATGAGCCAAGATGACGAAGATTTGCTATTGCCAGAAGACAAAATTGAAGCCGAACAACCAAAAGGCGATGAGGCAGTTGTAGCCAACTATATAGACCCCGAAAAACCCTTCACAGGATTTTTGACAAATTACAATTCAACTTTAGCTGTTCCACAAGAGTATATTTCAAGAGTTCAGGCTATTTTGGATATGCCGGGAGTGCAAGCTCTGTTTTCAAGAGACTTAGCTTTTGCCTGGGGGCGCGACTATGAGGTGTTGCAAAACGGGAACAAGCTGAAAAGGCTCTACATCCTAAAACGCCGCGCAGAGATGGATGGCAAGGAAATTGCAACAGCAAAAGCAAACAGAATCTCCGGCGGCCTCACCGCTGGGCAGGTTGCCGTGTCCCTTCGCTTTAAAGGCATGGGCCCAAAGAAATTCGGCTCCGTCACCGGGAATAACATCGGTAAGCAGATGGCAATTGTTTTAGACGGGCAGGTGATAAGCGCCCCAACCATTCAAGACCGTATTCCAAATGGCGAAGCTCAAATCACTGGACTCGCAGATTATGCAGAAGCAACGCGGCTCGCAATTGTTTTGAGAGCTGGTGCGCTCCCTGCTCCTATGGAGATAATTGAACTCAGAAACATAGGTGCAAGCCTTGGCGAAGAGAACATCAAAGCTGGTTTTGGCTCTGCTCTAATAGGTTTTGCGATTTGCCTTGTATTCATGTTGTTCTATTACAACTTTGCTGGCATTGTAGCCAATGTGGGTATTTTTGTGAACGTGTTGATGATAGGTGCTGCTTTGGTTTTATTCAAAGCAACCCTCACGCTTCCGGGTATTGCTGGCATGGTTTTGACGGCAGCGATGGCTTTGGATGCCAACATAATAATTTACGAGCGCATAAGGGAAGAGTTGCGAGCTGGGCAAATGGCGAGGATGGCCATTGCAAAGGGCTATGAAAAGGCTTTCAGCGCAATTTTGGATTCCAATGTGACAACATTCTTGGTAGCATTTATACTTTACAAAATAGGTACAGGCCCTGTAAAAGGTTTTGGTTTAACATTGATGATAGGTATAGCCGCTTCTCTGTTCTCCGCCTTAACCGTAACCAGAGCTATTTTTGACTTTAAACTTTCCAAGCACGATGCAAAAACAATAAACGTGGGCAGGGGAATAAAATGGCTGCAAGAGGCTGCTTTCCAAATTGTTTCCAAGCGTGGAATTTGGTCAAAACTTTCAATTACAATATGCGCCCTTTGCATTGGGCTTGCGGTTGTGAAAGGTTTTGATTACAGCATAGATTTTACCGGTGGTTTGGTTCGCTCCGTTGAATATGACGATGAGAACAACCATGTTGACGAATTGAAGAGTGCTCTTAGCAAAGGCGGCTTAGGTGATGCGACAATTCGCAAACTAGGTGGCACATCTAAGAACCAATATATGTTGAGCATTCAAACGCAGGATTCCGGTGAAGAAGCCGTTAAAGCCAC
>JAITFO010000004.1 GCA_031281265.1 Candidatus Fibrimonadaceae bacterium | reverse complement strand
TTGCACGCAGTGGTAGATGCTATTTCCAAAATGGAAAATGGCGATATGACCGCTCGCGCCGCCTTGAATCGCGGAGATGAACTCGGAACGCTTTCCAAAGCATTGGATAGTCTATCGGTAAAATTGCAAGCCATACTCAAGAATTTACAACTTAGCTCAGATACTCTAGCTGGTTCGGCGGAAGAGCTTTCCAGCATTGGCAGGCAGGTGACCAGTGCAACCGAAAAAGTGAATTTAAACATAAACGTAATGGCAAGCGGTGCGGAGCAAGCCTCTGCCAATGCCAACGATGTTGCTGGCACAGCGGAGGAAATGTCCACGAATATGAACACGATGGCTGCGGCCGTGGAAGAGTTAAGCGCAAGCATAAGTCAGATAGCCAACAACGCTGGCGAAGCCAATAAAATAGCTAGCGAAGCCACAGTCAAGTCTAGCGAGGCGACTAGCGTAATGAACAAGCTCGGCACCGCTGCTAAGGAAATAGGGCAGGTGACCGATGTGATAAAAAAGATAGCAGACAAGACTAACCTTCTCGCATTGAACGCAACGATAGAAGCGGCTTCTGCTGGCGATGCGGGCAAAGGTTTTGCTGTGGTTGCAGGCGAAATCAAGGAACTTGCTAACCAAAGTGCCAAAAGTGCAGACGACATAACACGGCGCATAGAAGGTATTCAGGTAGGCACTGGCGAAGCAGTGACGGTGATAAACGATGTTTCGGAGATTATAACGAGAATCAATAATAGCGTTGATGTGATATCCACTCACGTTGACCAGCAAACTAAGGCGAGCAACGAGATAGCGAACAACGTATCGCAGGTGAATGTAGGTGCTAAACGTGTTTCAAGTGCAATAGGCGAGGTAGCTAAAGGTAGCAGAGATATGGCTCGTAGTGCCGGAGAGATAGCAAAAAATTCAATCAGTGCCGAGAACACAAAACAAATCAACCAAGGTGCAGACGAGCTTTCTAGGCTTGCGGGCGACCTGAAAGGAGTTTTGAGGCAATTTAAAGTATAGAGTCTTGGCTTTTCTACATTAACCCCTATGAAAAAAGCCTTACTCCTGCTAACCGCCCTTCTCATAGCTTGTGGGCAAAAAGAACAAGCCGTCCCTGAACAAAATTTGCTCGCTGCCGAATTGGTTGGGCAAACTATAGCTTTGGCAGACTTTGTGACTGCAAGGCCTGCACCAGTTTTGAGCTCCCGCAGCACTATAGAGCTGGAGTTTAAGCAAAACGTGGTTTTGCCAATTGCTGTGGGGCTAGACTTGACCGCAGACCCAATTGATTTTGAGCCAGCGGTGAAAGGCAAGGCAAAATGGCTAACCACCTCGCTCCTGCAATTTGTGCCAGATGAACCTCTGCAAAACGGGAAAGCATACAAGGCAAAATTTGACGGCAAAAAGGCATTTGGAAAAGCCGCAGATGTAGATGATTATGCTTTTGAATTTCAAGTTATTCCAAATGAGATTTTGGATGTAAACGGCGGCTTTGAGCCTGTGACGGGGAAGGTGAATACGGCAAAACTTATGTTGGAACTGAGATTTGCGGATAAGCCAGATAGCACAAAATTGGTAAAAGACTTGACGCTCGATTTTAATTCTAAAAGAATGCAGTATAAAATATCCTTTGACGGACGTGGAAATTTTGTAAAAATAGAGAGCGAAGAAGTGTCTCGCGTAAACAAGGCGCAGAATGCGGAACTAACTCTGCCAAAAAACTGGACAACTAATGATAATCCGTTTAGCGAAACTTTCTTGCTGCCCGCTATTGGTAGCTTTATGGCAACTAGCTCAAGGGAATCTTTGACAGAGGGCGGTGAAAAGTCTTGGGAAATAGCTTTTTCCGACCAAATTGCAAATGATAGGGATATTTCCGGCTTTGTTAGTATTGAGCCAAACGTAAATTACAAGGTTTCCGTAAAAAACAGAACTTTGAGGGTAAAGGGGAATTTTTCTTACGGAGTGGAATACACGCTTAGAATTCAAAGTGGCTTCCCGAGTGCTTATGGAACAAAAACGGAGAAAGATTATGTTTCGCAGTTTATGTTTAACGATTTAAAACCTCAGTTAAAATTAATTGGCAACGGCTTGTTCCTGCCTATGGAAAACAAGGGACGTTTGCAGATGAAAAGCATGAATGTAGGCTCTGCGAAATTGGAGATACGAGAAGTTTTGCCGCAAAATTTGATGTTCTTTTTGCAAAACAACGATTTGCGTTCCTCCAACAGATGGATTTCTGATATTCAGAGAACAACAAAAGAGAGTTATGAAGCTGAAATTAGATTTGAAAATCCAAAGAGAAACGAATGGCTGAAAACGGAAATTGATATCTCTAAATACATAACAAAGAAAGCTGGAGCGGCGTATATTGTAAAGTTGAATATATATCCAGATAACCTCATTGGCCCTTGCACAAATGAAAAGGGATATTCGGAAAACGCGTTGATTTACAGTGGTGATTCTTACGATGATAATCCGTGCAACAGTTATTATTACTATGAACAGAATAGAGACTTGGAAAGAATTTTGATAGCTTCTTCCGTTGCTCTTACAGCGAAAAGGGAAAGCGAAGGAATTCATGTTTGGGCAGTTGATGTTGAGAGTTCAAAACCGGTTTCCGGTTTGTCTTTGGACTTATATGGCAGAGTAAACGATTTATTAACCACGCAAAAAACAAATTCAAATGGCTATGCATATTTTAAAATACCATCACAGGAAGGTTATGTTATAAGAGGGCAAGGGAGTAGAGGGCTTGCCTTGCTGAAACTAGACCAGAGTAATTGGGAAACCAGCCGCTTTGACGTTGGCGGTGTTCTGGAAGAAAACAATAAGGCAAGGTTATTCGGCTATACGGAGAGAGGCGTTCACAGACCGGGCGACACCATTCATTTTGCGGGCATTGTACGTGAAGCTATAGATAAACCACTCGCAAACGTGCCTATGTCCATATCGGTAAAAAATCCTATGGGCTCCGTTGTTTTTGAAAGCACTGCAAAAACAACCGCAAACGGAATGTTCTCTTTGGATATTCCAACGGAATTAGATGCGCCAACAGGTGAATGGCAGGCAACTATAAGTAGCGGCGGAAACGAGTGGAATCACTATTTGCGAGTGGAAACCGTTAAGCCCAATCGCTTAAAAAATTCGCTGGAGCTTCCAAAAAAATACAGCGGAACAAGTATAAAAATAAGCGAAACATTCAAAAGCATGTATTTATTCGGCACGCCTGCTGCTGGGTTAAAGGCGGAGATTGAATTTTCTGTTAGGAACAAATCCTTGAACTTTGCTCGCTTCCCGGATTTCACATTCAAAAACCAGATGCTTCGTTTTGAGGAAAAAGATGCCGAATCTCTATTTAACGGAAACTTGAATAGCGATGGCGAGGCAAGGCTTTCTGGAATAATTGATTTAAGAAACAGGAATGTTCTTGAAGCGGCAACTCTAAATATACACGCCACTGTCAATGAAAAAGGTGGCGGCTTCACGGAGAGCTGGCATTCTACCATGGTTTACCCATATCCGGTTTTTGTTGGATTAAAAACAAGGGATTCTTGGGATGGTGTGCGCATAGGCGATACTCTGCGTATTCCGATAGTCGCTCTTGACGAAAATGGAAAAGCTGTATCTGGCAGAAAGCTCTCTATTAAGGTTTATCAAAACCGCAGATATTCTTGGTGGGAAAGCGATGATTACGAACGTTGGGATTTTAGAAATCAAAGGCAAACCTACCTTGTTCACGAAGAAGCAATCACAAGCGGAACTTCTATAAGGGAATTTAAGTGGGTACCGGAAAGCGATGGCATGATTGCAGTTGAGGTAAAAGATTTTGAAGGCGGGCACAGTGCATCGCAATTCATTTACGCATCGTATTGGGGTGGCTCTGAAAATATAAGGAACATTCCCGAAGCGAGCCATTTAAATTTGATGAGCAGAAAACCGAGCTACAATATAGGCGATTCCATTCTTATTTCTTTTGAAGCCGCCGCAAACGGGAATGCCCTTGTGAGTTTGGAAAGTGCCGATAAAATTTTGGAAACAAAACTTGTGAAAGCTGCGGCTGGCAAAAACATCGTTTCTTTTAAGGCTACCAAAAGTATGTTGCCCAATGTCTATGCGGTTGTCAGTTTGTTTATACCTTTAAAAAGCGTTGAAGGCGAAAAACCAATGCGTTATTACGGAATTATGCCGATTAACGTTGAAGACGAAAAAACAAGGCTGAACCTGACTTTAAATGCTCCAAAGGAAATTAAACCTGGCGAAGACTTTACCATAGAGGTTACAAATCCTTCTAAAGAAAATGCCTCTTTTACCCTTGCCGTTGTGGATGAGGGTTTGCTGGATTTAACGAATTTCAAAACCCCCGACCCGTGGAAATACTATTTCCAGAAAATTGCGCTGGGGATAAGAACTTCTGATAACTATGACGAGTTCATAGGTGCTTTGATGCCGGATATGGATTCTTATTTATCCATAGGCGGTGATGAGGCGGTAGGGAATATGGCTGGCAAGCAGAAAACGCAGAGATTTAAAGCGGTTTCCCTATTCAGCGGAATTCAAGAGGTGAAAGCTGGCAAAACGGAAAAAATCAAATTCAAAATGCCGCAATACGTAGGCTCTGTTCGGGCGCAGTTGATTGGCGTTTCTCAAAACGCATTTTCCAAAAACGAAGCCAATATAGTGGTTAAAAAACCGCTTATGATTTTGCCAACCGTTCCCAGAGCGGCAAAACCGGGCGATAAATTCAGAGTTCCCGTTTCTGTGTTTGCAATGGATGATGATGTGAAAAACGTCAGCGTGAATTTGCAGGTTTCGCAAGAACTCAAAATTATAGGCAAGAGCGATTTTACCCTTTCTTTCTCAAAGCCCGGCGAACTTGACGGCAGTTTTGAAGTTGAGACATTGCCCATTCTTGGAGCTGCGAAAGTAATTGTAAAAGCGGAGAGCGGCAAGCATAAAATTTCCGATACCATAGATTTGCCAATAATGAGTTCATCAGCATATTACACGGAAGTTTTGCAAGGGCAAATTACAGGTGGCGAATCTTGGCAAGCCAAAATAAACGCCTTTGGAATAGACGGCACGCACAGAGCGACTCTTGTGCTCAGCACAATGCCTAACTTGAGTTCAGACGAGCGATTGGATTATTTAATACATTATCCTTATGGTTGCTTGGAGCAAACCACTTCTAGCGTATTCCCGCAATTGTACATAGACAAATTAAGGGATTTGGATTCAAAGAAAAAGCAGGAGATTACGAACAACATAAATGACGGGATTAAGCGGCTTGCGCAGTTCTCTTTGAGTCAAGGATTTTCTTATTGGCCTAACCAAAGCGGCAATGCGGATTCTTGGTCGAGCAGCTATGCTGGGCACTTTATGTTGGAGGCAAAAACCGCAGGCTATTCCATTCCGCAGAACCTTTTGAACACTTGGAAGAGCTGGGAAGTGGAACAAGCAAAGAAAACGTATAGCAGTGATTTCCGTAATCAGGCGTATAGGTTGTTCTTGCTGGCAATGGCTGGTGAAGAGCAAATGGGCGCGATGAATTTGATGAAGGAAAATAATTTGGACAAGTTGGATTGGCTTTCTAAATATCTGCTTGCGGGTGCTTACCACGTGGCTGGGAAAGAATCCATAGCAAAGCAGGTTTTGGAATACAACGGAAAGGTGTTGACCGATTACAGGGAAAATTCGGGAACCTTTGGCTCTTCCTTGCGAGACCAAGCCCTTGCTGCTTTGGTTCTTGCAAAGATGAACAATTTTGGAGAAGCCTTGAAGATTTACCAAGAGCTTGCAAAGGAATGGAATTCCAGAAGGTGGTGGAGCACTCAGGAGAGCGCATTTGCCTTGCTCGCTTTCTCTGCCCTTAAGGATAAGTTTAGCGCAGGCGATGCGGAAGTTGAGTGGAGAGTAGGCTCCGAAACTAAAAAGGTTATAGTCAAAGCCAGCAAGCCAATGAAAATAGATTTAACCTCTTTTGGCTCGCAAGAGATTTCTGTGAACTCTTTGAACGCTACGGTTTTTGTAGAGCTTCAAACAAGGGGCTTGCCTATGGAAGACAACATAAGAACGGAGTCAAAAGGGCTTGCTATTGATAGGACTTTGTTTAGCCAAAATGGAGAGAGAATTACCGCTTCGCAGATAAAGCAAGGCGAGGCGTTCTGGATTGTTTTTGGTGTTAGGTCGTTTGCTTCCAGCCGTGTTGATAATGTGGCTCTGTCTAGCATTTTGCCTTCGAGTTTTGAAATTTCCAACGAAAGGCTGAATGAATACGATAGACCGGGGTGGCTAAATAATATCCCGTCTCTTTCCACAGCGGATTATATGGACATAAGAGACGACCGCATCAACTGGTTCTTTAGCCTTTATCCAGGTGAAACCAAGGCTTTTGCCGTTCAAATTCATCCTAGCTACGCGGGAGAATTCAGATGGCCCGGTCGTGTTCTTGAAGCGATGTATAGCCCGGATTATTTTGCGCGTAGTGCCGGCAGCAGAATTGGGGTTTCGCC
>JAITFO010000084.1 GCA_031281265.1 Candidatus Fibrimonadaceae bacterium | reverse complement strand
AAATTTTATTGCAATATGCACAAAGCCATAAATATGTACAAAGCCGAAGCTGAATTTGCACGTAGCATTATATCTGCCGAGCAAGTGCACTATCAAAAAATTGCAGAAATGCACGAAACTCTGAGTACTTTACGCCACGATTTCAAATACTATCTTGAAAAGATTCAGGAACTGCTGCAAACTAGCGATAAAGAAAAGATAGAGTTGTATTTAACAGAGATAAGGAAACAGATACCAGAAGATGCGCTGCTTTATTACTGCACAGATTACGTAATCAATGCGTTGCTTACCAGCTATGCCAAAAATTGCAAGGAATTCAACATAAAATATAAAGTTAAAATTGTCTTGCCAAACCCGTTTTCCGTGGCTCGTTATGATATTTGCATAATTTTATGCAACCTATTGGAAAATGCTTTAGAAGCCTGCAAAAAATTGGAGAGCGACAGAGAAATAGATTTGGCTATAAAAACAGATGGGAAGCGTATGGCGATAAGGGTGAAAAACAGCTTTAACGGCGTTGCTGGCGAGCGTCAAAAAGATGGCGGTTTGGGCTTGCAAAACGTTAGGGCAATTACCCAGCATTATGACGGTCATGTTTTTATTAAGCGAACTGAGAGCGTATTTACAGTTGATGTTATGCTGAATGTTTAGCTTGCATTTCGTGCCAAAATAAATGCTTTGTGTGCTATACCCCTTGTAAAGCGTTAAAAAATAAGGTATTTTTGCATAGACTAACATTCAATAGTCATAATTTCTATGAGGTAAGTTTATGAGAAATATCAAAATTGGCCCAAAGCTGATTGTATCTTCATTAATCACAGCTGCATTGATAGCTTTTATGGGAATATACTCTATGAAGAGCGTGACAGCTCTTGATGCAGGAACCAACTTGCTATACACAAAAGGCGCAGTTCCTCTGGGAATGCTCGTAAAAACAGCCCATCTTTTACAAGATACACGTATAAACGTTAGGCGTTGGCAAGCGTCAAAAACAGATGCGGAACGTGCAGCTGCTGTAAAAGCCATAGATGATGCGCATACCTCTGTAAAAGAGCTTATGAGCAAACAAAAAGAACTGGCTTTAGATGAAGCAGGGAAAAAATCCTTGGACGATTTGAGTAAGTCCGTTGAGGAATATCTGGCGGAAGCGTATAGTTTCACAAAAACCGCGAAAACTTTTACCCTAGAAGGAACCAACATAGATGATTTTCCGCCTGCGTTTTTGAATACGTCAAGAGAAATGCTGAAAGCTCTTGATGCCGTCGTAGAAAATGCAGTCGGTTCAGCCTCAACTCTCTCGGACAACGCCACGAAATTGGCTACCAATACCGAAAGCATTACGGGTATTATTATAATCGTGGCTTTGCTTTTTTCCACGGGTTTCAGTATATTCCTTATATACTCCATCACTCATCCTTTAAAAACTGTGGTTAGCACGCTCAACAATATGGAAAAAGGTGATATGACAGTCCGAGCTAATTTAAAACGCGAAGATGAGTTTGGGTTGCTCTCCAAAGCATTGAATAGTTTATCTGCTAAGTTGCAGTCCATATTTGAGCATCTCCAAAATCATTCGGGAACCTTGGCAAGCTCGGCAGAAGAACTTTCCGCTGTTGGCAGGCAAATAGCAAATGCAGCGGAGGCAAGCGTTTCCGCTGGCTCAACTGTTGCAAGTGCTTCTGAGCAGGCGGCAACCAGCATAAACACCATTGCGAGCAATGCAGAAAAAACTTCCGTGAACGCAAACGAGGTTGCTAGCTCCGCAGAGCAGATGTCTGTGAATATGAATACCATAGCTTCTGCCATTGAAGAGATGAGCGCAAGCATAAGCGAAATATCCAACAACGCCAATGAAGTGGGCAAGGTTGCCAGCGAAGCCACGCTCAAATCCCGCGATGCCACCACCGTGATGAACAAACTCGGTGCTGCGGCCAAGGAAATAGGGCAAGTTACCGATGTGATAAAAAAGATAGCGGACAAAACAAATTTATTGGCTCTCAATGCAACCATAGAAGCAGCAAGCGCAGGCGCGGCAGGAAAAGGCTTTGCTGTTGTGGCGAGCGAAATCAAGGAACTTGCCAATCAGAGCGCTATTAGCGCAGACGACATAGCACGCCGCATAGAGAGCATTCAGGTAGGCACAGACGAGGCAGTCAAGGTTATATATGATGTTTCTGATATTATAACAAAAATCAACCATAGCGTGGAATCCATATCCACCCACGTTGGCGAGCAGACCAAGGCGAGCAACGAGATAGCGAGCAATGTTGCCCAAGCGAACGCTGGGGCAAGACGCGTAGCCTCTTCCATAGCCGAGGTAGCCAAAAACAGCCATAACATAGCCCACAATGCCAATGAAGCTGCAAAGGGTGCGGGAGATATTAGCCAAAGTGTGAATAGCATAGCCCAAGATGCCAAAAACGGTGCCCAGGGAGCAAAGCAAACCAACGAAAGCGCAGACGAACTTGCCAGAATAGCGAACGACCTGAGACACATTTTGAGCCAATTCAAAGTATAAAAAGCACCGCCATTAGCCACGATTTGCATTTCGTGCTTAAATAAGTGCTTTGTGTGCTATAGCCTTTACAAAAGTCAAAAAATATGCTAATTTTAATTGATTTATACTAAAGGAGAAACGTAATGAATATATTTACTATCAGTATCAGCAAAAAACTAATCCTGTTATTGGCTATTTTCATAGTAGGTTATACCACTTTCGGCTCAGTTTCGTTCAAAACTTTAGATGACCTTCGCATTCAGGGGAATCTCTACAACCAAATTGTAATGAGCAAAGATTTAATAGCTGATGTTCTGCCGCCGCCGGGATACATAATAGAATCATATCTGAATGTTTTGCAGATGGTGGACGAAACCGACCCAGCCCAGATGGATTATTTTTTCAAGGAGCTAAGGCGGCTTCAAACCAATTACGAGGAACGGCATAAATTCTGGAGAAACGAACCGCTGCTGGAGCAGGGGGCATTGCGTGACGCTATGCTGAAAGGGGCTTACGAGCCAGCAGTTCGTTTTTATGATATTGTTTTCAGCAAATTTATCCCAGCCTTGCAAAACGGCAACCGCGAATATGCCAGAGAACTTGTGCAAAGCGAGCTGAAAACTATGTATGCCGAGCATCGCAAAAGCGTAGACCAGGTTGTTCTTGGGGCAACGGAAAAATATGAGAAAGTGGAAAACTTGGCCAATGCGAAAATCCAAAAGGATACAAAACTGCTCTTTACCATTGCCATTGTTGTTATCATTGCCGCGCTAATCCTGAGCTTGGCAATAAGATATTCCATTGTAAAACCAATCGTAAGGGTAACCAACGTGCTCAAAGACATCTCGGAAGCAGAAGGCGACCTAACTCGCACAATTGCTGTCAATTCCAAAGATGAGGTAGGCCACCTTGCCCTATACTTCAATAAAACGCTTGAGAAAATCAAAAAACTGATAGTTGCCGTCAAAAACCAGACCGAGTCTCTTGCCTCCGTTTCCGAGGAGTTGTCTTCGGTAAGCAGACAGGTAGCAAATTCTGCGGAGGCAAACATCTCCAACGCCACAACCGTTGCGAGTGCCTCCGAGCAGGCGTCTGCCAACATAATCTCCATAGCGAACAACGCGGAAAAAACTTCCGCAAATGCCAACGATGTTGCTGGTTCTGCGGAGCAGATGTCCGCGAATATGTACACCATAGCCGCAGCTATAGAACAGATGAGCGCAAGCATAAGCGAGATATCCAGCAATGCCGGTGAAGTGAGCAAAATTGCCAACGAAGCCACAATCAAGTCCCATGACGCCACCGATGTGATGAGCAAACTCGGCGTTGCCGCCAAGGAGATTGGGCATGTAACCGATGTGATAAAAAAGATAGCGGATAAAACAAATTTATTGGCTCTCAATGCGACTATAGAAGCTGCAAGTGCGGGCGAGGCGGGGAAAGGTTTTGCGGTTGTTGCGGGCGAAATCAAAGAGCTTGCCAACCAGAGCGCATCCAGCGCAGACGACATAGCACAACGCATAGATAGCATTCAGGTAGGCACAGACGAAGCGGTCAAGGTTATAAATGATGTTTCGGACATCATAGCAAAAATCAACCACAGCGTGGAATCCATATCCAGTCATGTTGGCGAGCAAACCAAGGCGAGCAACGAGATAGCGAGCAATGTTGCTCAGGCAAACACCGGAGCAAAACGCGTGGCTTCTGCCATAAGCGAGGTAGCTAAGAACAGCCATGACGTAGCCCGCAACGCAGACGAGGCTGCAAAGGGTGCAAGCGAGGTTAGCAAAAGCGTGAGCAACATAACGCAAGACACAAAAAATAGTGCCCTAGGCGCAAAGCAAACCAACCAAAGCGCAGACGAGCTTGCCAAAATAGCGAACGATTTGGTAAAAGTTTTGGGTCAATTTAAAGTGTAAACTTTATCTAAACCTTAAATTTGTCCATCGTTTGCCTTAATTCCCCACACGTTGCGGCTAGTTCGTTTACGCAACGACTTATGCGCAAAATTTCTTGAGAGCTTTCCTTTGTAGCTTGGTTTGTTTCAAGTTGCCTGTTTATCAAGGATAATTCTTCGGAAATGTAACCCAAATTGTCAACCGTAGCCTTTGCCTCGCTTATAGGAACGCGGAGCGTGGCTATTAATTTGTTGAAATAGCTAGCCAAATCTCCCATTTCGCCTTTGAAATGCACGGGAACGCTTTGGCTTAAATCTCCTTCGCCCTGGGTTATGTCTTTAAAAGCATCAACCATGCTAATCACAGGCTTTGCAATAGACCTCCCAATGCCTACGGCAACGGCAACTCCAGTTATAAGGAACAAAAACCCTATCAAAATTATAGTCATGCTTATTTGTGATAATTTATTTTCTATTTCAGATTTCTCTATGCTTAAGAAAAGTACCCAGTGGAATCCAGGGACTTTTGAATATGCACCTATAAGGTCTTTGCCATTATAATGGTATTCTGTTCTTCCGCTTTTTCCTTTGAATGCCAGGGTTATCATATCTGCTAAAGATTTAAGCGAGGGGTCTTTCTCAGCTTGTTTTATAGGATTGAACTGCATATTTATGAATTCTTGATTTCTATGTGCTATCATGGTTCCTTCTTCGTTTACCAAAAAGGCATAACCGCTTTCGTACGGTGCTTTTAGCTCTGCCACTAGATTAGAAAGAGTATGCGCGCCGTCTTTGCGCGCCAGCAACACGCCTACAACAGGCGCATTTGCCTCAGCGTTTTGCCTTATGGGCACAGCAAATAGCGTAACAACATTGCCACTGATGCGGCTAATTACCATTTCAACATTTTTTTCTCCAGCCATAGCCTTTTTGAAGTATGCCCTATCTTTCACGTCAACGGATGTTCCGCCTAACACATAACGAGCAAGCCCCGTTGTATCTATCATAGCCAAATCAAGTGCGCCAAGGCGAGCGACATCGGGTTTTAAAGCTGGCCGCACAATGTCCCAATCCATGCTTCTAACCCTAATTCTGGTAGCAACTTCCGCAAGCACCTCAAGATGCAAATCCAATTTGGATTTCAAAAAATCCGCATTTGCCTCAATTTCGCCAATTAGAGCGTTTGAAGAAGATTTTTCTATGGCACTGCGAACTTTAAACTCTACCACAAAAAGCATGGCGGCAGTACTCGCAAAAACAACTATTCCCATCAATAAAGGAATTTTAACACTTAGTTTCATTTTTTTACCTCAAATAGCGGAATTACCGACAATTTCCTAAAATTTGCTGGCTAATATAGAAATTATCTCTCGCAATGCGACAAAAAATCCCCCCTAGAAACCACAATTTCATATCCGATATGCTTCATGCGGTTTCGCATACAATCTACACATTCGGCGGCTTCTTCGCCTGTGCAAATTTTATTGTCGTAAAGTAGGTATTTTTTGCGAACTTCAACAGGGGAAAGGTTGGGCATAACCACATTCGCTCCGGCGAGAATGCCCCGTTCCCTTCCGTGAACATCGAGCGTCCCAAGGGCTGTTGTCGCGGGGAGGAGCAAATTCGGCTGCATAAGGCGAAGTATTGCCAAGATATTCAGCGTTAAGTGTACATCGCCAGCCTTGCTATCCTTCAAAGGAGTGTCTGAATGGGGGATAAATGGCCCAATGCCCACCATTTGCGGTTGCAATTCTTTGATGAAAAGCAAATCATCTACAATATGCTCCAGAGTTTGGTTTGGCGTGCCTACCATAAAACCGCACCCCACCTGATAACCTATCTTTTTTAAATCGTATAAACACTTTTTTCTATTGGTGGGCGACATTGTATCTGGGTGTAAAGTTTTATAATGTTCATCGTTGGCGGTTTCGTGGCGAAGCAAGTACCTGTCTGCACCCGCTTTGAACAATAGCTCATAGCTCTCATAACTGCGCTCCCCTATTGAAAGCGTCACCGCGCAGTCCGAGTATGCCGCTTTTATTTCGCGAACTATATCGACTAAAATTTCATCCGTGTAGTGAGGGTCTTCCCCGCCCTGTAACACAAAAGTGCGAAAACCCAGCGGATAACCAGTTTTGCAGCACTGCAAAATTTGCTCTTTTGAAAGCCTGTACCTCTGCGCCTCCTTGTTTCCGGCTCTAAGTCCGCAATAGTAGCAGTTGTTTTTGCAATAATTGGTAAACTCTATAAGCCCGCGCATAAAAATGCTCTTGCCATAGACCCCTTGCGCCACATACCGCGCCCGCTCAAAGAGATAATCTTCATCGCACAGCAGAATTTTCTTAAACTCTTCTCTCTCAAGAATTTGAAGAGCCTCTAGTTTGTCAACTAATTGTTTCAAAACGACACGCCTAAACCTATATTAGCGTCCCATATTAAAGTGCAAACCCCTAATGTACAACCATAACCTATTCCACCATCGGAGTATATGCTTATGTAGGCAAATTTATATGCACGGCCCAAATAGAGCATACCGTCATACCATAAGCTACCTTTTTTCTTTTTTGGCTCAAAGATATTATCGTTCTTGTCATCATCCCAATCAAAATCAAAAGACCAATCTTTTGCGGAAAGATAAGAGAGATAAAATAGCCCAACTTGCGGCTGTAAGTACATGCCTTCACCTTTTCCTGCTAGATAATGGCGAAATCCAAGATCACTACCTACCCTAGTAAGACCCGGGCTATTCCACACACTGGGTCTGATTATCGGAGCATTGTACAGACTCAGCGGAATTTCAATAGTTGAGTATAAGAGAAGTACTTTCATATTAGCACCAACTAGAAGAAAAACCGGATGCAAATAAACCGATACTTTTGTGTAATCTATTACAGAAGGGTCTGCAATAGCCTTTTCCCTGCCGATTTCCTCCATATCAACCGGATTCAAAGAAGCGTTTGCCGTAAAAAACACCAAAAAAAGGAAGGCTATGGTTTTGCAAAGTACTCTCATAACGTACAATATAGCAATTTAAAAAAACTTTTTCTTGGCAGAGTATTGCATGGCACTTTTAACAAGAGCTCCGGTAAGTGCGGCTTTGGAGGCCTGCTGCGCAACTTTGCTGACCTTGCTGTAAAGGAATTTGTCATTTTTATTCTTTAAAACCACGCTTTCTTTAACGATATACGCATTTGCTTCATCTTTTAAAAGAGCGGTGTTCATTTGGGATTTCCAGCTGAATACAAAAGCAAAGCCCATTATAAAAGCCAAAACCCACGCAACAGCGGTAAACAGAGCAAAATTCGGGTCGCTATACCATAAGGCAAATACCAAAGCGGTGAGAATAGGCCCTAAAATGCCCGAATATATAAAACCGTATTCCCAGATTTTTTTTGAGTCTATGGGCAACCTTCCAACAAGGCGGCCAGACTGACCATTCATAACAAAAAGGTAATTCTCCTCTCTATATTTGGTATTGAGTACCCACACCGGAAAAAGCGCATAGCTGGCTTCGCCCTCCTTCACGCTAATCGAGGAATTTTCCACTTTCACCGAATCATAACCCGTAACCGAGTTTTCAAATTCTCTTTCCACAGAGGTTTTTATTCTATGCTCTGCCCTCTCTTTGCTCTTTTCTGCATCAACGTCATATTTCTCGGCAACATAACCTGCCAAATAAGTTGTTTGAAAATCTCTCATCTGCGAATAATCAAATGGCTCTATGGCATCCATATATTTATCGTCCATTTTTTCGGAGCCGTCAACTGGTATTTTCTGGAATGTCATGTTGCCGCCTCTAACCACGGAATAGAATTCGGTTTTTGTAAAGTCCGCTGTTCTTTTTACCTTAGTTGCCTTGTAGCATACTTGTCCGCTCGCTTCTGCATCAAAAAGCCAAAAAGGGACGTAAACTCCCTGAATGTTGTTTATATGGTTCTCTTTTACAAAAAAATCTGGAAGGAGTTTTTTTCCTGTGCAAAAATTTTTCAACGCTTTCACCGCGTTTTCTTTTTCAAGTTTGAATGGAATAACATAATCGGGTTTTAAAAAGCCGGAGAGCCTTTTGCTCACAATTTGAGCATTGCCGCAGCACGGGCACACCATCGCAACGGTGTTCGCATCGCCCAAGAGTTCCGCTCCGCAAGAAGGGCAGGAACCGGAACTCAAATCTTCAAGTTCGCCCGCTTCCCACTCTTGCCCAGCTTCTTCCTTTGCCCAGCCAAAATTATCCTTTGCGGCTTTTATTTGCGCTTGGTATTCTTCCAACGCGGCAATTTCAAATTCAGTGTCGCAATAGGGGCACTTCATTTTTTGACTGGAGCTGTCAAAGTTGACCGTTCCGCCGCAGTTTGGGCACTTGTATTCTTTTATATCCATCGCATTCTCTAAGCCCTTGGTTTGCCACACTCGCCGCAGAATTTGCCGGCGTTACCCGCCTTGCCGCAAGAACAAGTCCAAGGTGAGTTAGGGGAAGGTTTTCCACATTCGGCGCAGAACTTACCCGTGTTTGAGTGCCCGCACGAGCAAACCCAAGTAGCAGAGTCGCCTGCTGGAGGTGCCGTTGGTGCCGCTTGTTGAGCTGGTTGTTGCTGCCCCATCTGAAAGAGAGCCTGTGGGTTCATTCCGCCCGCCTGAGCTGCCATTCCCATACCGAGAAAACCGGTCATTGCCCCAGCCTTATTTTCCGCGGCGGCGCGCATAGCATCGCTTTGAGCACCAACCAAAGAAGCGGCAGCCATCGTTGGGTCTCGCATAACGGCTGCGGTTTGCAGTTGCTTTATTCGGTTATCATCTTCTGGCGAAGCGGTGCAAGTGATTCCAAAATTTACTATCTCTAGTCCTCTGCCTTCTCTCCACTTTGCGCTGAGAGCCTCGTTGAGAATATCCGCAAGTTTATCTGTATGAAAAGAAATCTCGTGATATTCCAAACCTGTGCCGAGCTTTCCAAGCGATGGCCCTAAAACTGTAATTATTTCGGATTTGAGCTGGCTGTCTATTTTATCTCTGGTATATTGCTCATCCACATTGCCGCAAACATTGGCATAGAACAACGCAGGGTTTACCATGCGGTAGGAGTATTCGCCATTTGCCCTTAAACTTATGGTGAGACGCAAATTGATATTCGGGTCAACCACAAGGTAAGGAATTGGGCTGGGCGTGCCGTATTTATTTCCGAGTATTTCCTTTGTGTTAAAATAATATACGCGCTGGTCTTTGCCCGGGCTGCCACCGTATTTAAAACGCTCCGCCATATTTTTGATGGAGCCTATAAGCCCTTGCCCCAAACCCCCGTGAAAAATGCTCGGTTCCGAAGAGTTATCATAGGTATAATGTCCTTCTTCTGCGCAGAATTCCGCGATGCGGCCGTTATCCACAATTATTGCGGCTTGCCCTTTGTTCACCACAACGCCAGAGCCATTGGAGATGATGTTGTCTTCTCCGCTGGTGTTGCTGCTTCTTTTGCTCGTCTTTTTTTGCCCTTTGGTAGCCAGCACGTTGGCATCCAAACTTTCGCAGATAAAAAACTCCAGCCACTGGTCTGCCAGAACGCCACCAGCGGCACCCATTGCCGCTTTAAGTAATCCCATAAAAAACTCCTGCCGTTGAGTATGGAGTGAATATAGAATAAAATTAGGTGCAAATCCGCTTTGCCAGCTCTAAAAAATAATTCTCGCTCCAAATTTCTGTGTCTTGAGGATTTTTCAAAAAAGGCATAACATCGTTTTTAACGGAGTTTATATCAACAGATTTTATTCTTTTCGCAAGAGAGAGTTTCAAACTTTTTTCGTCTTTTATTTTTCCATCTGGGTCGCCAAATTGCTTTGCCCTTGCCATAAAATGTTTTAAATCCATTGGAATTTTATTTTGAACATACCATTCAAAATCAAACCAGTCTCGCCCCTTAACCCTCATTTTCCAGTTTCTGAACAAAAACGCATGAACCTTGCCTGCAAACAGGCATGGCAATGTAAATATCAAATACATTCATTCAGCACCTCTTTCAAATAAAGCAAATCCCTGCTTTTTTTGCCTGCATTTATACATTCTTGAATAATATCTGTATCCCATTTTACAGCGGATAAATCAACCCGCAAATCCCGTTCCAAAAAGTTAAGCATGGATTTTTTTGAAGAGAATTTTAAATTGGCGGTGACGAGCAACAAATCGCAAAGTGCTTTTTCGGGAGTTGCAATTAAGTAAGCGTAATTGTCCTGGGCAAACTCCTGCCGGAAGCCTATGGAATAAATTTTAGCTGGGATGCTTTGATATTCAAACAAGCCAAGCGAAGTTTTAAATTTTTTGCTCCTCTTAAAAGTTATGGAACGCATAATTTCTGCCCTCTCAGGTATAATCCCATAAAAAGATAAAGCCGTTTCCAAAGATACATAAGATGGCCCATACAGATGATTTGCTATCAGCTCTCTTGACAATAACTGCTTGTGAATTGCAGGCGAGCTAACATATAACCCCCTTTTTATCCTTATAATTTCCTTCTTTTTTTCCATATATGCTATTTTATCCTTTGGAGAATTGTATTTGGCAAGCATGGTGTGCAAGTTGGCTGTGCGTAAGGGGACTACCCCGCAATTGTCTAAAATGGCATGGAACATACGGCATAATATAGAAAATTTTGCACAGATAATCGGAAAAATTCCGAGTTAATGAGCAAAATATGGTAAAAAATTATGAATTGTCATTTTTTTGTATATTTTATAAAAGGAAAAACGACTCAAAGTCAAGAAAAAAAGACCTTGTACCCCAAGGTCTTTTTTTTGCGATTTTTCCTTTATAAAATATACAATTTTTAGCTACGTTACGGGCTATGGCACAAAATAGACTCCCCACCCCCCTACCTCAGAAAAGGAGTTTTCTATGAGAAAACAATTCTCAAAACTAGCACTCACGGCAAGCATTGTGCTTGCTATGGCTTTCACCTTTGGTTGCTCTTCTAATAGCGATGTTTCGCAGTTAGTTAATAGCAATAGAGGGGAGGATTACAGTAGTTCCGTTCATAGTGATAATTCGTCATCTTCTAATAATAACGAAAACAACGGTTCCAGTTCTTCTAGTGCAAATTCAGGCTACAATTCGTCTGTACAGAGCAGTAGTTCGGTATCGGAAGGATGCGAAGATATAATATTCAATCCTTTAACGAGTTTTTGTTACGAGAACAATGTTTATTCCAAATGCAACGGAATGGTATTTAATCCTACTACCCATATTTGTCAAGGCACAGTAGCAAATCCAGCGAAATGCAATGGTATTCAGTATAATCCGCTGGAAAATAGCTGTTGCGTTTCTGCCATATTTAGCTTGGCAAACCAAAGATGTCAAAACAGCGTTGTAGAAACAAAGTGTGGGACAAGTTGGTATAATGCCACTAATATGAGGTGCGAAAATGGTGTCATTGAGACCAAATGCGGGACAAACGGCTGGTATGATGCCTCGAACACGAATTTGCGGTGCGAAAGTGATGTCGTTGAAACAAAGTGCGGGACAAATTGGTATAACGTGGAAACGCTAGAAACATTATCTTGCTCTAATGGCACGTTGTTTATGACTGATTCTCGTGATAACCAAACATATAAAGTCGCTATAATCGGTACTCAGACTTGGGTTGCACAGAATTTGAACTACAATGCAGACGGGAGCAAGTGCTACAACAATAGTGAAAACAACTGCACAACTTATGGTAGGTTGTACGACTGGGCAACAGCAATGACGGTATGCCCATCAGGTTGGCACTTGCCAAACAATGCTGAATGGAGAGAACTTCGGAGTTTTGTTGGCGGTTATGATAACGCAGGTACTAAGCTGAAAGCAACTAACCTATGGAATTCTTTCGAGGGAAAATCTGGCAACGGTACGAACAATTACGGATTTTCAGCCTTGCCTGGTGGTGCATTCTGGCCCGTCAACGGTGTCAACTATGGTTTCAGAGGTGTCGGCATCAACGGCGAATGGTGGAGTGCCTCGGATTACAATGCTGAAGTGGCCCGTTATGCGAGTATGTCTTACAGGGAAGAGTCTATGAGCATAGAGGACGGTCAATCCAAATCCGACCTTATATCAGTACGTTGTGTTCAAGATTGAACCTAATAAGAATTTGCACCATGGTGGTGCGAAACTTGTCAAACTCAATATTCCCAATGGGTTTGGCAGGGATAACAAAACAAGGGGGAATAGGAGAAAGTTGGATATGGAGCTTGCCAATGAACATTGTTACGATATCAATGAAAGTATAAATAAATTTTTAAATGATGTAGAAGTTGCCAAATCATTTCACGAAATGCCAACACCATTATTTCCACTTCCGTTTTATAATGAAAAAAGTAAAGGCAATGGTAGTGTACCTATAAGT
Source organism: Candidatus Fibrimonadaceae bacterium (assembly GCA_031281265.1). Lineage (GTDB taxonomy): Bacteria > Fibrobacterota > Fibrobacteria > Fibrobacterales > Fibrobacteraceae > Fibrimonas. The sequence continues at coordinate 15,490 of JAITFO010000084.1, read as the reverse complement.
GGTAAGTTATATCACTATACATCAGCAGAAAGTCTTTTAGCAATAATAGAAAACGCTAAAGAATCTAAGAATTTCAATCTTCATTTATCACGTATTGATTATGTAAATGATCCTTCTGAAGGCGGTAGTATTTTCAATCGCGTATGTAAAGAATATCTGTCAAATGAAGATTATTATTCTTTATTATCGCCAATAATACAACAAGGATTCGAAATAAAGACTGGTTATGTTTGCTCCATGTCTGCTGATAAAGATTCATTACCTTTATGGCAATGCTATGCAAACAAAGGCGTTGGATACAACATAATGTTTGATGCAAAAGCATTGTATATGGCATGTAATGAAAAAAATATCTTACTCCTTCCTGTTATTTACGACCATAAATTTATGTGTAACATCATGAAACCTACCTTCAAAAAATTATGCTCTTTCCGGAATAGAGCCAAAGGCAAAGACTTAGATGATATTTTAAATAAAATCAGTGAATTTATTTCTTTTGCAAAATTGGCATTTAAACATCCGAGTTATTCGTATGAACGTGAAATACGTATTGCAACAATAATCAATGTAAAAGATGCTCCTGACACAGAAAAGTATAAGCAACAAAATGGGATATTTAAACCATATATAGAAATCAGTTTGCCGAAAAGTATATTTGGCGGAGTGACTGTTGGACCTCTTGTAGAAGCTGAAATAGCAAAATGCACGGTAGAAGACGCATTAAAGGCATATAATTTTGGCGATATGGTCGCACGTAATGTGGATATTTCTAAAGCACCTATTAGATTTTTATGAAATTTTTAGCAAAATAACAATCATAAAACTCTTGGTTCATACAAAAATAAATGCGGCTGTCGTAGTTGCCCGTGTTTAATAAAAATCGGTTGTTGTGCCAAATTGTATTATTTTGAAAATCCTGTAAATTCTGAGAATTTTGGTTCAGACAAAGGGTAAGTAGCGTATGAATTTACTTAAGCCCGTTTCAACGCTCTAACCTGCTCACGAGGGAGATTTGTTGCTTTAAGAACATCGGCAACGGAAAATCCCTTTGCGAGCATATTTTTAGCAGTTTGCAAAACGCCTTGCGTTATACCTTGCGTAACGCCTTTTTCTTTAGCATAAGCCAAAGCATTCATGTGGTCGCTGAAACGCTTCATATCACTTTCGTAATTCATAAGCTCCTCTTCGGTAAAATTAGAAATTCGCGCTATCTCAAAAAGTTGTTTGAACACAGGTTTATTGAAAATTTTGGGCACTTTGTCAAGATTATGCGCATTCTTGAATATAAAAAGCAGCCTGTCAATGTCGCTTTTGCATTCCTCCTCGGTTTTGTCGAATTTGGAAAGACGGACAAAAACCAGGTGAACAAGATCATAGCGAGCCTCAGGGTGAATCTCGTTGGAGAGGGAGATATACTGCATAACCTCATCGCAATTCTCCCCAAAATTAACATCAAAATTGAGAAAACTGAGTGTATAGACTATTGGAATGTTGTAATCGTAAGGGATTTTCTTCCCTCTGTTTTCCATTCTACCTTTTTTGGCAAGATTGGCTAACGCCATGCAGAGATAGAAAAGGCTTCTTTTTATAAAATGCTTTTGTTCCTCCACTTGCATTTCCACAATGAACCTTGCACCAGAGGCATCCTCGCATTGTATATCAAAAACAGCCCCTCTTTTTTTCCTAGTCCTGCCAAGTTGAACAGTATGTATGATTTTCACTTCTATAATAGGTTTTTTGAGAACCCTTTCAAGAAAAGTATTGAGCAGGAACAAAAGGAGTTCCGTACTCTGCTCGTTGGCAAAGGCTTTTTTGAAGGTGAAGTCCAAAGTGAGCGGAGCAAACTTCGGGTGTTTAAAACTGGCTATGTCAGCCGTTATTTTAGGCATAATCCTCCTAGTGTAAATATTTCATGTAATAAAAGGAGACCCCAAAACGCAGGAGGCTCTGTTGGTATTAAATATAGAAAAATCTGCTACACCATTCCAGTTCAGACAAAAGCGAGTAAGTAAACGCTCTATATATAAAACATATTCTTGTCGTCTTCTTTGTGTTTTTCCATAGCTGAAACCAAGTCTTCAAGCGTTATGCCAACCAATGTTTCTTTAATTTTATTGTCCAAAACGTCAAAAACCAATAAGCGTATGGATTTTTCAATTTCAATCGCTTTATCGGAAGTTGAACCTTTGGTCTCTTCAAAGAGCGAAATTTCCACCGCCGACAAAATATCCGATGCAGTGATCATCCGCGGCCTTCGCGCGAGATGGTAGCCACCCTGCGTACCTTTTACCGAATTGAGCAACCCGCTTTTTTTCAAAAGCGAAAAAATCTGTTCAAGGTATATCTTGGAAATGCCAAGATTTCTAGAGATATTTACAACGGCAATGTATTCCCCATTGCCATAATTCTCTGCCATTTGAACCATAACAGCAAGAGCGTAGCGACCTTTTGCGGATATTCTCATATACACACAAAACATAGTAAATTTATATGTATTGTGCGGAGCTTTTGGCAGAAGCCCCACGCAACTTTCTAATATACAAGAGAGTTAGGCAAAATTCAAGGAGTTTTTTATGGCGAGCAAAAATTATCGGTTTGAAACTATTCAGGTTCATGCTGGGCAAGAAAATCCAGACCCTGCTACCGATGCACGGGCGGTGCCAATTTACCAAACCACCTCTTATGTATTCCCAAGTGCAAAGTCTGCGGCAGACCGCTTTGCCCTAACCGAGGCTGGAAACATATATACGCGGATTACTAATCCCACTTGGGATGTTTTTGAAAAACGCATTGCCGCTCTTGAAAAAGGCGTTGCCGCTCTGGCACTTTCGTCTGGGGCTGCTGCCACCACTTACGCCATTCAAAACATAACCTGTGCCGGCGACCACATAGTTTCCGATAACCAAATCTACGGCGGAACCTATAACCTTTTCGCAAACACATTCAAAGATATGGGCGTGGAGACTACTTTTGTGGACGGTAGCGATACAGCCAGTTTTGAAAAAGCTATAAAGCCAAATACCAAAGCTATCTTTGTTGAAACTTTGGGCAATCCCAGCCCCAGCGTTGTGGATATTGAAGCTGTTGCAGCCATTGCCCATAAGCACGGTATTCCGTTGATTGCAGACAACACTTTTGCCTCGCCTTATCTCTTTAGGCCCATTGAACACGGAGCGGATATAGTTGTGGAATCAGCAACCAAATTCATAGGCGGGCACGGCACGAGCATCGGCGGCGTGATAGTTGATAGCGGCAAATTCGATTGGGCACAGAACGATAAATTCCCCGGTCTCTCAAAACCAAACCCCAGCTATCACGGCATAGTCTTCACCGAAGCCGTAAAGAATCTGGCTTACATAATCAAAGTCCGCACAACCCTGCTGCGCGACACCGGCTCTGCTCTTTCGCCTTTCAACGCCTTTTTATTTTTGCAGGGGCTTGAAACGCTCTCTCTCCGCGTGGAGCGGCACGTTTTCAATGCGCTCAAAGTGATAGATTTTCTCAAAGACCATCCGCAGGTTGAGAATGTCAATCATCCCGCTTTGGCTAACCATCGCGACCACAAACTTTACAACCGTTATTTCAAAATGGGTGCAGGCTCAATCTTCACCTTTGAAATCAAGGGAGATGCGGAAAAAGCCAAACTCTTTACCGAAAAACTGGAGCTGTTTTCGCTCTTGGTAAACGTGGCGGACGTGAAGTCGCTGGTGGTTCATCCTGCTTCCACCACTCATTCTCAGATGAGCGAAGAAGAGCTGCTAGAAAGCGGAATAAAGCCCAACACAATAAGGCTTTCCATAGGCACTGAGCATATTGATGACATCATAGACGATTTAAAACAGGGATTTGAAGCGGTGAAGTGATTTTTAGCCGCTTTTTTTACTACATTCCCCCCTATGTCTGATATTGTTGTAACCGGAACTTTTACAGATGATTCCTTTGCTATGGACGTAGCTCAGTTTTTGGGTGTGCGTGGCGATATTTCCGATGAAGTGTCGCTTAAAGTTTATGCAAACGGCGAATTTTGCCCCCGCTATATCTCCGATATTGAAGACTTGGAAAGAGTGGGTTGCCATTTGGAAGGCAAAGTTGTAATTATATGCTCGGTTTCTCTTTCCACAAGGAGCAGAAACGACTGCGCTATGCGAAATATGATTTTGGCAAGAGCCGCAAAAGACAACGGCGCAAAGAGGGTGGTTTTAATAGAGCCGGATTTGTTTTATTCCGCCCAAGACAGGGGTGCCCACCGATTTAGCGTTATTGAAAAAGACAGAGACATAACCGATTTAAAAAAATTTGACGGGCAGGCATTCACCTCCCTGCTATATGCAAGACTCTTAAAAGAAGCTGGCGTGGACACGGTCATCACCGTTCACAACCATTCTTTAAAGGTAGAATGTCTGTTCAGAGATATTTTTGAAGGCAATTTTCACAACCTTGTTCCTGCGGAAATTTACGCACATTACATAAAAACTTCGGACTTTGTGCAAACAGGGAAAGATGGCGACAATTTGATAATAGTTTCTCCAGATAAAGGTTCCGCTTCTTTTGGGAAAAGGGTGTGCGACACTTTGGATCTGCCGGAATGCAAACGTATAATCTTGGATAAAAAACGCACGGGCGAACGTGAAGTGAGCATGGCGTTGAATCCAGCAAGCGAAGTTGATATCAGCTATTTAACGGGCAAAGATGTTATAATCTTAGACGATATGGTTCGCACCGGTTCCACCATTGTTCAATGCTGTGAATATCTGAAAAAGAGCGCGAACCCGCGCAGGGTTTGCTTTGGGGTGACGCATTTTTACTCAAGCCACGAAGCGAGGGAAAAACTGAACAGCCCATTTATAGATGAGATAATGACAACAAATACCCTGCCAGATATTCTGAACCGTGATTGCCAAGGACGCTTGCGCCGCAAAATTGTTGTGTTAAAGCTAGGTCAATGGATTGCCCGTTATGTTCTCCGTATGTTTGATATGGATTACAGCTATTTGAGCAAGCAGTTTTATATGGTGGATATGTCTTCCAAAAATCCGCGTTGGCCCCCGCCAAGTTTTTTGAAATAGAATATTTTTTATTCAGCAACTTTTTTTGCGTCATCTTTTTTTATCAAGTCTTGACGTTTGTCTCGCTGATTTTTTCCGCGGCAAATTGCGATTTCCAATTTTGCTCTGCGTTTTTTGAAATAGAGTTTTAGAGGAATTATTGTAAGCCCTTTTACCTCAACAGCTTTTTGCATTTTTTCAATTTCGTGTTTGTGCACAAGGAGTTTTCTTCGCCTTGCTGGAATGTGATTGAATTGATTTGCTTGCGAATATTCATTTATGTGCGCTCCTACCAACCAAAGCTCATTTTTTTCAGAAATATCCACCCAAGATTCGCTTAGGCTTATATGCCCAGCCCTTATGGATTTCACTTCTGAGCCTACAAGCATAATTCCCGCTTCAAAACAATCCAAAACCTCGTATTGGTGAGAGGCCTTGCGGTTGTGTATAGCGGAAAATTTTTGCTCTTTCTGCATTATCGCCATAAGGTAGAAAAAGCAATTCAGTTTGCTAATTTTCTATATTTTAAATCCATATACAATATGACAAAGGAGTTTGTTATGCCAGCCATCCACTTAACAGAAGACGCCTTCAAAAAAGTAATTAAATCTAGCCAACCAGTGATGGTGGATTTTTGGGCACCGTGGTGCGGGCCTTGCAAAGCCTTGGGACCTACTATGGATAAATTAAGCGACTTGTACAAAGACAAAGCAGTAGTAGCTAAAATAAACATAGATGAAGTTCCGAGCCTTGCCGCAGAGCTAGATGTAAGCTCAATCCCCACAGTTAAGTTTTTTAAAAACGGTAGCGAAATAGAGAGCTTTACCGGGGCTTACCCGCAAAGCAAGTACCAGCAGGTTTTAGATGCAAACGTCTGATAAACTGGAAGAGTTATTTCGCTTGCAAGAAACTTTGAACGACTTTGTTTTTTCAAAGCAGGACTTGCGTGACAAAAATGGCAAAGTTCTGACGATGGCAGCTCTGCGTTCCCAGGCTCAAAGCGGAGAGCCTCTTGGCCCAAACACCGAGGTAAATCAATGGCTCCGCAAATACTTAGAAGCTTTAACCGATGAATCCAGAGAGCTTGGGGAAGAACTGCTTTGGAAATGGTGGAGCAAAGACAAATTGGATATGCAAAACATAAGGATAGAAATAGTTGACCAACTGCACTTTTGGCTATCCCTTGCGATCACCGCTGGCATGGACGCAGAGAAGGTATTTGATATTTATATGCAAAAGAATAAAGTGAACATAGAACGTCAAAATTCAAGCTACAGCAAAGAGAATAAAAATGAAGCGGACAATAGAGGAATTAATTAATGCCATTATTATGCTTATTGGTATTTTTCTTAATCAGCTGCTCCAAATCCGATGCCCCCAAAGGGGGGGCGGGGCGGGGTGGCGCACAAACTGTTAGCGTAGAAGCTATTATCGCACAGCCGGAGCAGTTGAAAAATTCCGTGCGCGGGGTTGGGATTTTAGTGCCATCAAACGAAGTGGAAATTCAGGCGGAAATAGCCGGCAAGGTTGAAAGGGTTTATTTTAAAGATGGGCAAAGCGTTAGGTCAGGCGCATCCTTGGTGAAAATTGAAGATGATAATCTAAGAGCGGTGATGTATAGAGCTGATGCAAAACTAGTGCTTGCCAGAAGCAGTGCTGAACGGAAAAAAAAACAATATAACGCAGGTGCTATATCCGCTCAGGAATGGGAAAATACTCAAGCGGATTTGCAAATAGCGGAAGCCGATTCCATAGATGCCGCTGCCAACTTGCGAAAGACTTTGATTTCCGCCCCATTTGAAGGGAGACTTGGCATAAGCAAAATAAATCGCGGAAAAAGGCTCTCCGTAGGAGACCAAATAGTGAAAATAGTTCAAAAGTTTCCGCTGAAAGTTGATTTTTCCGTTGCGGACAAATATGCATCCACTATGAAAGTGGGTATGGAAGTGGAGTTTACCCGCAATACCGAAAACTACAAAGCGGTGATTGATGCTCTAGAGAGTTCTTTGGACGGCTCAACCAGAACATTGCTAGCGAGGGCGATAATAAACGGGCAACCGGAAGAACTTGTCCCCGGCGCGCCTCTTGAATTTATGTTGAATTTACCGCCTAGAATGTCCATCACCGTTCCGCCAGAAGCAATTGGAAGCGATGCCTTTGGCAGCAATTTATATCTGTACAAAGGTGGAAAGGCTCAGTTAGCCCGCATAGAAATTGGAACCCGTTTTATTGACAAAGTAGAAGTTTTGGATGGCGTGTTTATTGGTGATACCGTTTTATGCGTAGGAGCGTCTCCTGTGAGAAACGGCGGCAACGTGGAAATTAGCAGAATTAGAAGGTAGGGTCGCCCTACGGTCGCCCCATTGGGGCAATTTCGCCACAAATGTTGCCCGTTGCCGCAACTAATTCCAACTAATTCTAAATAAAAATTCAGGCAATTCACATTTTTTTGTCAATTTTTTGTATATTTTTCTGCCCAATGACAACATATAACCCAAAATCCCAACCTTGGGAGGAAACTTAAACCATTCAAATGGAGGTCTCACAATGAAAAGCAACTTAACAAAGTTCGCACTCTCGGCAGGCATAATGCTTGCCTTGGCATTCACATTATCCTGCTCTGGCGGCGGCGACGGCGGGGGTGATAATCCTGCGAACAACAACACGCCGAGCAATAACAACAACGGCGGCACTCCGAGCGCGGGTCTTGTTTGTGCCGACGGCGAGGTATGGGCGAAGCATCACGAGGGTTACAGTTGCGCGTTATTGATGAATGGTACAGACGGCATTGAGTTCAAGTCTAATGGCGATGCGTTTGAGTCGGATTACAGAGACGGCGTTTGGAAAAGGACGAAAACGTCTACGTGGCAGACCGACGGCAATACGTTAACATTTATCGGAGGGAGAACCTATACGTACGAAATATCTAACAACAATCTGAATCTGAATTCAGATGGGCGTCAGACAACATTAACGAAGTGTAGCGGTATGACTATCGAATGATGGTAATCCGTCCACAGTTTTACGGTCAACACAACAACAATTCCCAAAACGGAGATTCAATATGAAAAGTAACTTAACAAAGTTCGCACTCTCGGCAGCCCTTGCGCTTGCCTTGACATTCACATTATCCTGCTCTGGCGGCGGCGACAGCGGCGGGGATAATCCTGCGAACAACAGCACGCCCGGCAATAACAACAACGGCGGCGGCATTAATCGCGACAGCCGACTTGTCAACGCGAGCGGCGAGGCGTGGTTGGTGGGCAGTAGTTGCGAGTCGGCGGATGATGGCGTTGTCTTCAAGTCAAACGGAGACTTCAGAGAATTGAATTCCAACGACGACGGCACTTGGAGAGAGAAGGGAAGTAATACGTGGCGGACTGACGGCAGCAAGATAATCCTTACTAATGCGAGAGGAGAGGATAAGAATGAGAACTTTCCGTACGAGATATCTGACGGCAGTCTGATATTGACTGACAGCGGTAGGCGAGTAACACACAAGAAGTGCAGCGTCGTGATTGTCGGCGGCTGATAATCCGCGAGGATAAAGGGAGGAATTAGGTTATGAATAGTAAAATCATTTCGAAGTGTGTGCGGTCGTTGCTGATAGCGGCGGCACTCACATTTACCCTCATCGCTTGCAGCAGTGACGCAGACAAAGACGGAGACGGCGAATTTTCTATGAGCGGCAAAAGTAGCAATGGTTCTTATGAATATGAATTAAGGAACAAAAGCGACTACCAAGTAACCGTAATGGTGGGAAAGTATCATAATAAAACATTAACACGTAATAGTTTCGATGTTTTTTTTGATAACTCAGAGAAGCTCACAATAAAATACGCCCCAGCAGACAAGGTAAAACCAACTGGCAGTATCTCACCAGTTTATTTCAATAACAGATAAAGGAAGGGCAAACAAAAATCCTATGTGCTAAAGTTTACGTAGTTTGCTGCCTATATTTTGCAGCTCTATCGCTAATTTCCTCTACGGACATATCTTCCATAAGATTTTCTTGCCATTTTGTATAATCAAACGGTTCTCGCTGAATAAGCGTAAAAAAGCGTGTAGCGGACTGCAAACCAAGAGCATCTATTAAAATCTTGGTTCCCTCGGTTCTAATTATTGTATCAGTTGCCATCTTGAACTCCTTGAATTTTAAGAAAATCTACCGGGTTTATTATTGAAATTCCATCAACCTTTTTATTCAATAATTTTAAATCTGTTGTAAGAAAATACTGACATTTGGCATACAAAGCACAGGCTATGTGCAAAGCATCTTTCTTTTTAATATTCATAGATGTTAAATTTTTTGCCTGTTTTACTATTTCAGCATTTACATCCACATCCTCTTTCGCAAATTGCCGCCATTTTTCAATAGAAATTTGCCTATCTTCAAAAGGATTAAAAGAATTTTCATAATCCATAATGTAAGACCACACAAGGTCTAATTTTCCGAGTTTTATTCGTTCTTGAATAAAAGACATAGCCTCTGATTCCAGCTTAACTACTATGTCAGACTGATTATCAAAAGGTCTGTTATAACAACAATTATCCAAATATATCTTCATTCTTTTTAATATACAAATTTAGCCTATCTATTATCTTTGCAGCATAGTGAGCTAATCAGCGTTTACTATATTCTATAAACAAGTTCCCTCTATGCGCTTAGACAAATACCTCCAATCAAAATACCCCGAATACTCCCGCACGGATTTGCAGAAAATCATTGCGGAGGGCAAGGTTTTGCTGAATGGGAAAGAGTTGTCTAAAAATTTTCAGGTGGACGAAAATGCAGAGCTGGAAATTCTGCAAATGCCTGTGAAAGAGGAAAGTTTTTTGGAACCGGAGAACATTCCCTTAAACATAGTTTTTGAAGATGAGCATTTGGCGGTGCTGAATAAACCGCGAAATATGGTTATGCATCCGGGGAACGGCATAAGCAAGGGAACCCTTGCCGCCGCACTGCTTTGGCATTTCAAAAATCTTTCGCAGATAAACGGGCCGCTGCGCCCCGGCATTCTGCACAGGCTGGACAAAGACACCCCCGGGCTTTTGGTTGTTGCAAAAACGGACTTGGCTCATAAAGAGCTGACGCACCAACTGGCGGAGCGAATTTTAGAACGAACATACCGAGCCGTCATCTGGGGAGTTTTGCGAGACAGGGAAGGCAAAATTGATGTGCCCATAGAACGCGATCCAAAAAACCGCCTGAAAATGTCTGTGCAGGCAAATGGCAAAACCGCCACCACCTTTTACAAAACCGAGGAAACTTTTGGCATAGCCTCCCTCGTGGAATTTCAACTGGACACAGGCAGAACACATCAGATAAGAGTTCATCTCCGCTATCTTGGGAACCCCGTTGTAGGCGACCCGCTTTATGACGGCAGGGAAGAGAGCGCAAAAAGAATAGACCCTATTTACAGAGACTTGGCGGAAAAACTTTTGGAAATTGCCCCTGCGCAGCTTTTGCAATCCTATAAAATAAAATTCAAACATCCAAAAACAAAAAAGATGATGAAATTTGAAATTCCACCAGACGAATCGTTAAACAAAGCCTTGCAACTTTTGCAAAAAGAACGCGAAAAAAATGGCTCGGCGATGCAGTTGTTTGAATCACCGCAAATATACGTTAATCCAGAAGATATTGAGCAACCACGCGAAGAAATAGAAGAAGAACCGGTTAAAAACCGCCCCACACGTGCAGAGCGTTATGCCGCAACAAAGATAAAACGTGCCTTGAAAAAAGAGCGTGAACTTCTGCGGAGGGCTTCAAATGTCTAATATGCTGGACCGCCGTCCTATGCTCTACCCTATTATAGGTTTTTTGGTTTTAATAACGCTGGGAACAATTCTGCTACTGATGCCATTCAGTTCAAAAAATGGGCTTTCCTTTGTGAATGCGCTTTTTATGGCAACTTCCGCTTCTTGCGTAAATGGGCTTGCCGTTATTTCCGCAGGGCAAGAGCTAACCCGCACCGGGCAAGGCGTACTTATGATTTTGATGGAAATCGGTGGCATAGGGATAATGGCTCTTTCCACAACTATAATGCTTCTCGCACGTTCCAAAATGAATTTTGGGCAGCAATCCGCCTTGATGAAAAGTTATTCAACAGAAGGTAATTCAAGTACGGGCTATGTTGTGAAGCGTGTAATTATTGTCACCATAGCCGTTGAAATATGCGGGGCAATTATGCTGTTCACTCAATTCAGCGATATGCCGCTTGGGCAAAGAATTTTTTCATCGCTTTTTCACGCAGTGAGTGCGTTTTGCAACGCGGGGTTTTCCATTTGGGATAACTCTATGCAAAATTTTTCCACAAATTTAGTTGTGAATGCCGCTTTGATTTTACTGATAATATGCGGTGGTCTCGGTTTTTTATCCATATCCGAGTTGGCATCTTTTAAATGGCGCAAGGTTCCGGGCAGGCATTTCACATTGCACACCCGTTTGGTTTTGTCTATGACTTTGATACTGATTTTATCCGGGACTTTTCTTATGCTCGCAATGGAATGGGACGGTGTTTTGAGCGGCTATTCATTTTTAGATAAAATTTCGATAAGTCTTTTTCAATCCGTTACCACTCGTTCAGCGGGTTTAAGTACGGTGAATTTTGCTTCGCTTGGAGTTCCCTTGCTCTTCATTGTGATTTTGTTTATGTTTATAGGTGCAAATTCTGGCAGTTGCGGCGGCGGCATAAAAACCACCACCGCTGCGATAATAATCCTCTTGGGGGTAAATAGACTTTTGGGGCGTGAAAAAACTCAATTTTTTAACCGCACCATTCCAGAAGAAACAGTTGAAAAAGCTATGCGAATTTTTGTTCTCTCCGTGGTGTTTCTCGTTATTGCCTGTACCTTGCTCTTGAGTTTTGAAACCTCAAACTTAACCGCAGAAACAGGGCAGAGCCGTTTTTTGGAACTGCTGTTTGAAACCGTGAGCGCATTTTCAACCTGTGGCTTAAGTATGGGAGCAACCAAAGATTTAACAATAGCGAGCAAAATTTTAATTTCGGTGGTTATGTTTGTTGGGCGTTTAGGCCCTTTGGTGTTGGTTCAAGCTATGGTTCGCCTGCCTCAGTCCGGTGCATATTATTCGGAAGAAAATGTTATGGTGGGTTAAGCGTTTTAAACCTATCGTGAAACCAACCATACCACTTTGCCGGCTCTTTTAAAATCAACTTTTCAAGCCAAGAATGATAATGGTCGTAAAAATTCTGTGATGGAATTTTTGTTAGAAAAATAGTGTGAATATTTTGAATTTGCCGCATATATCCGCAAAACACAGGAGTGTTTGGGCGATGTTCAAGTATAAAAGCTGGCAACGGGTTGCAACGAACTTTAAGCCCCAAAAATTCACTTTTGCATTTTTTTTCAATGGGGTTGGGAACAGGTTTTCTAAAATCTTGGTCTGCGAGAAGGGCAAATAAACCTTTATCCTCTATAAATTCTATTATATGTTGAGTTTCCATTTTTCTCGCGTAGCATTTTCCTTTGAAAGTTCTCTTTTTTTGCAGCCACCTATTAAAAAGCAAAGGTTTTTGCTCCTGTGCTGCTGCGTTTATAGGAAGCCCTTGCTCCGCAAGCCTGTAACCCAAGATCTCGTGATTCCCGTAGTGAGCTGTTAAAAAAATTCCGCCAAAGCGCATTTCTTCCAAAATTGGAATTGAACCCTTATCTATTTCAAAATCGACATTCTTTTTGCTAAACTTGCTTGTCGGGTGGCGAAAGATAAAGTCAAAGGCATCTCTGAGCATGTTTTTAAAAACATCGCCATATTTAGGCTGCCCCACCTTCGCATTTTCAAAAAACGGCTTTGTCAAACGCAAATTTTTGGAAAAAGTAAATCGCTTCCACACTAAAGTAATATAGAAAATTAAAACGCTCTCAACACGTGCAAATATTTATCCGCAGAAACTGTTATCGGCATTAAATAAGCATCTTTACCGGCGGCTTCTATGAGCGTTAAAATGCGCCGCCCCATTACGCAGTTTCCTTCCAAATCAAAACGGAAGTTGGGAGGAAACACAACTTGATTAACCGTCTCCCAATAATTGCGGGAACTCTTTCCTGTGACAGGGCTTAACCCAATCCACATCTCGGTTTCTGGCAGCTGCTCAAGCCATTGAGCCAAAATACCCTCTGAGAAAAAAGGCTGGGTAAAAAAACCATCCGCTCCGGCATCAAGTTTCTCTTTGCAATAATCAAGTTCTTTTTTAAAAGACTGGCGATATGAATCTTGGGCACCATAAACTTTCAACTGCGGAAACTTTGTTTTAATATGCTTGATGGCCTGCGGCGCTTTCACGCCGCTGGAAACAAAATTCTGCACATCTATAGGAGGGTCTCCGCTGACTAAAAGAACCTGCTTTAAACCGAGTGAAACGAGTTTTTCAATCTTGTTTTCCAAATCATCTAAGGTTCGGTCTATTAGCCTGAAATGCGGAATTGCCACAACTCCGTTTTTAAGTAAATGCTCGCTTGCCTCAAAACTTTTTATTTCTGCACTGCGAAGTTCTGGAACGTTTATCGCTGCGATTTTTGGAAAATTACCTATATGCATTTTGGATTCTTCCAAAAAGGAGTCCAAAGTTTTAGGCACAAGTTCAAGGGCTATTTGCATATTCACACCAGCTTATTTAATTTTTCCAATGCTTCTTCTGTATTGCCTTCTTCCAGTAGTCTTTTAATCTCCAAAAGCTCCTGCCTTAATTTGTCTTTCTTTTCATCTGTCTTTTTTATGTGCTGTGCCAACCGCTCAGGATAGGTGCCTTCTTCTAAATGCCGCTTTGTCTCCAAAAGCTCAGGGTCGCTCGGCTGCAAGGCTAGGGCTTTATTCAAAACAACACCAATATCACTCATATCGCCAAGGCAAACACAGCAATCATAAATTCTCAAAACTACATCTGTGAAAAACTGGTTGTATTCAAAAGCCTGTTTAAAACATTCAATGGCTTTTTCAAAATCCTCTTGTTCAAAAGATATATAGCCAAGGGTGTAAAACGCAGAGTAATTTTCCGGGCAAGCATCAATTATCTGCTCAATAACTGCAAGGCTTTCCTCTATTTTCCCCTCTTCTGCCAAATCTGCTGCAACTTTATTTTGCTCCCGTAATTCTATAACCGCTTTGCCGCTTAAGCGACCTGGGATTACAATGCCTTGCAACTCCGCAATCACGTCCTTAATCGTTTCGTTCTGCGGATTTCCCTGTCTCTCTAAAGTTAAATGATGAAAATACTCTTTTAAATCTTCGTTGCAAATTCTCGCATCATATTCAGCAAAAGTCATCATCTATCGAGTTCTCCCGCTATTATGTTTATGCTGGAGAGCACCGCTATGGAATCCGCGATTTGCCCACCTTCTACAAGTTCGTGGAACGCTGCGAACTGAGTGAAGCAAGGCGGTCTAACCTTAATCCGCCAAGGCTTTCCCGTTCCATCGGAAATCAGAGTGAACCCAAGTTCGCCGTTTGCCGCTTCCGAGGAGTCGTAAAACTCACCAGCGGGTATGCGAATACCTTCCGCAACGGTTTTGAAATTGCCAATCAATGATTCCATATCTTGGTAAACTTTTCCGCGTTCTGGCACTCTGATTTTAGGGTTGTCTATGTTGATAGGTCCGGGTTTCAACCGCTTTAAAGCCTGCCTGACTATTTTGATGGATTCTTCGCTTTCCGCAAGCCTAACCATCAAACGGTCGTAAACATCGCCTTTTGTGCCTACTACCACTTCCCAGTCATAAGTTTCATAATCGTAATAAGGTTCATCTTTGCGCAAATCAAAAGCCGCACCTGTTGCCCGCAAGCACGGGCCTGTCCAGCCCCAAGCGAGTGCTCGCTCTGGGGTCATTGCGCCTATGTTGGTAGTGCGGTCTAAAAATATGCGGTTATTGTCCAAGAGTTTATGGACGTCGCTTAGGGTTTCTTCGCACATTTTGAGGAGTTTCACAACATCGTTTTCAAAGCTGTCATAGGTATCGCGGTACAAGCCGCCTATGCGGGAGTATGAGTTTGTCAATCTAGCTCCTGTGAGCTTTTCCCATAACACCAAGCCTTCTTCTCTTGAATCAAAGAAATACCAAAAATTGGTCAAAGCGCCCAAGTCCACGCAAGCAGCGGCAACGCAAACAAAATGGTCAAAAATTCTGGAAAGCTCGCTAACTATAACGCGGATAACCTTTGCCCTTTCGGGTATTTCCACGCCGAGCATTTTTTCAACGGCTTTGCAATAGCCTATATTGTTAAGAATAGCGGAGCAGTAATTTAAGCGGTCGGTATAAGGCAGCACCATTTGCCAAGTGCCTTGTTCTGCCATTTTTTCAAAGCCCCTGTGCAAGTAGCCTATTTCGCCAACCGATGCTATAACGGTTTCTCCATCCAAAGCGGTTAAATAACGCAAGCATCCGTGCGTTGCATTATGGCTAGGCCCGAAATTCAAAGCCATCAGGTT
>JAITFO010000011.1 GCA_031281265.1 Candidatus Fibrimonadaceae bacterium | reverse complement strand
GCTGAATTCAGATAGGCATTTCCTTTGCTGTTTATTTGCAGTATATTTTTGGCGTATTTTTTTGCTAAATCCAATTCGTGCGTGGAGATTAGGCAAGTTTTGTCCGTGCATAAATTTTTTAAAAATTCAAACAATTTTGTGCGATGCGGGTAATCCAAAAAAGCGGTTGGTTCGTCCAATAACAAAATTTTTGTGTCTTGTGCGAGCATCCTCGCAAGCGAAACGCGCTGCTTTTCCCCATCGCTCAGGTTGTTGACCCTGCGTTTTGCGAAGTCCGCCACCTCTGCCTGTTCCATCGCAAAATTAACCTTTTCCAAATCTAACTTTTCCAATTTGCCAAAAGCTTTTGTGTGCGGAATTCTACCGAGGGCAACAAAATCAAAAACGCTTATATTCGCTTCTGACGGGAATCTGGACGGCACAAAAGCCACCAGCTTTGCCAAATCTTTTTTATTTATGATCGAACAATTTTTTTCAAAAATAAAAACTGAACCCGCAAGCGGTTTTATCAAACCCGCTATGGTTTTTAGAAGCGTGCTTTTGCCGCTGCCGTTTGGCCCTATTAAGCAAGTAACGCCCGCTGGAATTTCCAAGGATAAATTTTCTGCCAAAGGTTTTTTGTAACCTATGGAGAGAGATGTGAATTTAATCCCTGCCATGAATAGACCTGGCAAATTCTTTCATCAAGTTTATATCTAATTTTTTTTCCCAAATGGTTCCAGTTACTATAACGTTAGCTCCGGCTTGCACGCGGGCGGTTGCATCTTGTGGGGTTATTATGCCGCCGCCAGCTATTATGTTCAAGTTGGTAGCTTTGCGCGTTAATGTTATATGCTCCAAAGGGATAGGTTTTTCTGCACCGCTGCCAGCTTCCAAATATGTCCAGCGCATACCCATCAGCTCTGCGGCCACCGCGTGCGCCATTGTTAGCTTGGGTTTATTTTCTGGGATTGGCTTTGTGTTTGAGATGTATTCCACCGCCGTTGCCGGCCCGCTGTTTATGAGCATGTAAGCGGTTGGGAACGCCTCTATGCCGAGCGATTTGACTATCAAACCGCCTTTCAACTGTTCCTCTATTAAATACTGTGGGTTGCGCCCGCTCACAAGGGATGTGAAGAGCATAGCGTCAAAACCCGGCACAACTTGCGAAGCCCCGCCCGGGAAAAGCACAATGGGAATTTTCACCAAACTTTTCAACTCCGCAACTTTTTTTGGTAAATTCGCGTTGCCTATCAAAGAACCGCCCACTAAAATCAAATCGGCTCCCGCCTCAAAAGCTGCTTTCCCAATTTCGCAAAAAGCATCTGTCTCCGAAGAATCGGGGTCTAAAAGCACGGCAAAAAGAGCGTGCTCTTTAATTTTCGCAATTAAATTTTCCTCTATTTTCAATTTCCTACTCCAAATAGGTATATCCGTACAAACCGGAACGGTAAATGCTCAAAAATTCCCTGCCTTCCTGTTTGGATATTTTGCCATCTTGAACCGCATCCTTAACCCAGTTTTCCATAGTGCGCACAAGGGCTTTGTCAGAAAAATTCACATATTCCAAAACATCGGAAACAGATTCCCCGGCTATGATTTTATCAATCTCGTAAGAATCCTCGCTGCAAGCTATATGCACAACATTGGTATCGCCAAATAGATTGTGTAAATCGCCTAAAATTTCCTGATATGCCCCAACCAGATAAACGCCCAAATAATACGGCTTGCCTTCTTTAAGGTGGTGCAACGGAAGCGTTTTGCATATTTCTCCGCCGCTTACAAACAATTCAATTTTTCCATCGCTGTCGCAGGTGATGTCCTGAATGGTCACATTCACGGAGGGTTCTTCGTCCAAGCGTTGCAGCGGCATAATCGGGAAAATCTGGTCTATTGCCCAAGCGTCTGGCAGGCTTTGGAAAAGGGAAAAATTGCCGAAGTATTTTTCCGCGAGCAATTTTGGCAATTTGTCAAGCTCATAAGGCGGGTGGCGCATATCCTGTGCTATGCGGTTCGCTTTGCGGGCAATTGACCAGAACAACCGTTCCGCGATGGCTCTGTTTTCCAAATTTATAGCTCCTATGCGAAAATTGTTCAGAACATCATCGTGAATCTGAACAGCATCGTGCCAGCTCTCGGCTAAATTTTTTTGCACAAGCCCCTTGTAAATTGCGAGCAAGTCCTTTAAAACATCGGGATCTTCGCTATTTATTTCCCTTTTCACATCTTCAAAATATGCGAGCGAGGTTCGCTCCAAAACATCAAAAACCAACAGGCTGTGGTGAGCGGTCAAAGCCCTACCCGTTTCTGCGATTATATTTGGATGCGGGAGCAATAACTTATCGCAGGTATCCGCGATAGCGTAAACAACGTCGTTTGCGTATTCCTGCACGGAATAGTTTACCGAACTGGAATGAGTGCTGTTTGTGCCATCGTAGTCAACACCAAGCCCGCCGCCAACGTCTACAAAATCTATTCCAAAACCAAGCGCATTTATTTCTGAATAGAATTGTGCAATCTCCCTAAGCCCCGATTTTATGTGGCGTATATTGGTAATTTGGCTTCCAAGATGAAAATGTATAAGTTTAAGGCAGTCCACCAAACCGCTCTTTTTGATATATTCCAAAGCCTCTATAAGCTCAGAACTGTTAAGCCCAAATTTGCTGCTATAACCTCCGGATTCTTCCCAATGCCCGCTTCCGCTGCTGGCCAGTTTTATGCGGATACCTATGTTGGGTTTTACCTTTAGCCTTTTTGAAATTTTTATTATCAGCGTTAACTCGTTGAGTTTTTCAACCACCAAAAAAATCTTTTTGCCCATTTTTTGCGCGAGCAACGCAAGTTCTATAAAATCTTCGTCTTTATAACCATTGCACACTATTAAGGATTCTGGATTATCCACATTCGCAAGCACCGCGTGCAATTCCGATTTTGAGCCTGCCTCCAAGCCTATGTTGAATTTTTTGCCGTGTTCCAAAACCTCTTCCAAAACGGCGCGCTGCTGGTTCACCTTTATTGGGAACACATTGTAAAAATTGCCGCTGAATCTATATTCCTCAATAGCTTTCTCAAAACAGTTGTTTATCTTTTCAATTCTGGAATCCAGAATGTCCGGGAAGCGGAGTAGCACCGGAGTTGCCAAATCTTTGCGTGAAAGGTCGCGCATAACCTCGGTAAGGTCTATGGTTGGTCCTTTTTCCTTTAAAGGGGAAACGGTTGCATTTCCCTTTTCATTTATGTCAAAGTAAGATACTCCCCAGCCCTTTATGCTGTAAAGCTCGCGGGAGTCGTCAACTGTCCATTTACGCATGAGCAGAAAAGTAGAAAATGCTACATTACTTAGATGCGAAAACCCATTCTCATGACCATAGGTGACCCTAACGGCATTGGTCCGGAAATTTGCCTAAAGCTCATGAAACGCGCTCCAAAAACCGCGCACCCTGTTATCCTAATCGGCGACATAGATGTTCTGGAGAAGTGCAGAAAAATGTTGAAATTTACCGAGACGAATGTCAAAGGTGGGCTTGCCGTTTACGCAGGTAGCGAGCCTTTTAAAGGTAAACTACAACCCGGAGAGGTTTCAAAGGCGGCGGGTGCGGCGAGCATCGCGTGGGTTCGCCAAGCAACGGAATTTGTGCAAGCTGGCTATGCGGCAGCGGTGGTGACCGCCCCCCTGTGCAAAGAAGCGGTGGAAAAAACCTTGCCGAGATTTCAAGGTCACACGGAATTCATAGGCGAGATGTGCGGCGACAAAGAGCCTGTGCTTGCCCTTGTTCACGGGGATTGGGTTGTTGCGCACGTGAGCACTCATGTCTCACTTGCAGAAGCTGTTAAAAAAGCTAAACCGGAGCGAATTGTAAAGGTTGGCAAACTTCTGAACAATTTTTTGCAAAAATACAAAGGCATAAAAAATCCAAAAATTGGAGTTGCCGGAATAAACCCACACGCGGGCGAGCATGGCTTGTTTGGCAAAGAGGAAATACAGAGCATAATCCCAGCGGTTAAAAAACTCCGCTCTATGAAAATCAACGCCATTGGTCCGTTACCTGCCGACGTAGTTTTTCCGCAGCTGCACTCCAAAGTATATGACGGAGTTATAGCCATGTATCACGACCAGGGGCATATAGTGACTAAAACGCTTGCATTCAATTTGGGCAAGGAACGCAAGGTTGGCGGGGTCAACACCACGCTTGGGCTTCCCGTTCTGCGCACAAGCGTTGACCACGGAACGGGCTTTGACATAGCTTGGCAAAATAAAGCGGACTCAACCTCGCTTAGAGATGCGCTATTACTCGCGGATAAATTAGCCTTATGATCGAATGCCTACACCATGCCATTGTTGCCCTGCCGCAAACAATATTACCACATTCAGCTCGCTTGGATCAGTGGTTAAACAGAGGCTATCACGCAGGTATGGGTTGGATGGCCAGCACCGCAGAAACCAGAAAACACCCCGCAGACTTTAACGGGAAAAGTTACAATGCCGCTTGGATTTCGCTTTGGAGATATCCGCGAGCCTTGCAAAAAAAGCACGAACCCATAGCAGCCTACGCTCACGGCAAGGATTACCACGTAACCATTGGAGCGGCTTTGCACGAATTGGCTCTGAAAGTTGATGGGCAACCCTTTGTGGATTCTTTGCCCGTAGCGGAAAGGGAATTAGCGGCAATGGCAGGGCTTGGGTTCATAGGCAAAAACACCATGTTGATAAATCCAAAATTCGGCAGCGGATTTTTTATCGGAGGGGTGTTGATGAATACAGATTTAGAGACTTTGCATCCACCCTTGGAGCAACCGAAAAACGGTTGCTCCAAATGCCGCAAATGTATAGACGCTTGCCCAAATAAAGCATTGACCGAAGACGGCTTTTTAGATAGCCGCAGATGCACAAGTTACCTGACAATAGAGTATCGCGGGGAATTCAGCGAGGAACAAAAAGAATGGGCAAAACACAGCATTTTTGGTTGCGATATTTGCCAAAGGGTTTGCCCATACAACGCAAGGCACTTAGAAGAAACTGAACCTTACTTTTCCCCTGATGAGAGCGAGTGGAAAAGGAAAACCATAAAAGAAAGCCCGCTGGAAAGAGCGGGCACTAAGAATCTAAAGAGAAATTATTTTTTGGTTTCTTTCCAAGCCTTGGTATGAGAGCTACCAGCTTTTGTGAGAAGCTTGGCAATTTCGGGGAACGGAGCGCCTATGCCGTATTGTTCCGCCCAATCAAGTGCGTTGTAGCCGTTTGCGTCAACAAGGCTTACATCAGCTTTTTTGGAAATAAGATATTCAACAACTGGCTTTCTGCCTTCTTTTGCTGCTTCGTGCAATGGAGTGAAACCTTCCGTGTTTTTTTGGTTCATATTAGCACCGTTTTCAACAAGAGCTTCAACGTTTCTAACATGACCGTAACGTGCAGCTAGGTGCAAAGCCAAACCTATGTTCATCAAGTCGGGGTCTTTTTTCTTTTGAGCTTCTATGAGCATAGCGAGAATAGGTTCAGAGAGAGAGTCTTGCCTAGTGGCAGCGTCTTCCAGCGGGGTTAGGTTGTTGAGCTGCTCGCTTTTTACGCCGAGGTCTGCATCGCGGTCCAAAAGGAACTTTACCACTACAGGGTTCTTTTTATTGACTGCAACGGAGAGAGCTGTGTTGCCTTTGCTGTTTGGCGTGTTCAGGTAATCTTTGCTGCAAACCAAGAACATATTCATATTCGCGGTATCTCTTTGAATAGTAGCTAGGCTACCTTTTACGTAGGAGACAAATTGGTCGTAATCCATTCTAACCGGCGGTTCCAATTTGGCATAGTGCCTTCTTATTGATTCCGGGTTTGTTGGATCCAAAGGCGGCTCACCGCAAGCTATAAACAGTGCAACGCAAAAACCGAGAGCGACTAATTTTTTTAACATATAATACACCTCAAAGAATGTTTGAAGTGTAATATAGAAAATTTTTTCCGCCCGGAGGGCTAAATTACATCACAGGTACTCGCAGTATTTTGGTTCCTTTGTCAAACCGCACTTTCACTATGTACATTCCCTTTGGCAAATTGGAGAATGAAACGGAATAGATGCCGTTTTCGTAGCTCTGTTTATTTATCAGCTTTCCCTTGGTGTTGTAAATTTCAACTATTGCACCGTTCACAGCGTGCAAACCTATGCCATTTTTTACCTTCATAACCTGATTGCTCACGGCAATTTTAGACAAAATGGCTGTATTGTCCCCTTCCTCGGAAGAAGAACTGCTATCACCGCCGCCGGAAGAGCTAGACCCTCCAGATGAGCTGGAAATTGCTGAGGAACTAGACCCACCGGAAGAACTGGAAATAGTTGGCATTGTGCCAGTTGTGGAGGGTGGTATGTATTTTGAGGAACCTTGGTTGTAGGTATCATTAGAAGTGGGCTCTTTCCATTGCGGAACACTGCTCGCGCTCATTTTTTTGAACATTCTGAAATCGCCTGGTTCATAAGATTGAAAGGATATGTGATACAATACTGTATCGCCTACAACGTTATATAAATAATCGTAGTTAGCACCATTTGGGTCTTTAACGCGCAGGAATGTGCTGTCAACCGTGAACCACGGGCCGTGAGCCAACAAGACCGAGGTATTTGCAGCGGCGTCCCAAACTACAAACCTCATGTCTGATGTATTGTCAAAATCTTTGCGATACCTATGCGTGCCGCCAGCGTTCAAAGCGACGTTGTCCTGTACCCATGCACTTGCAGTACCCTCTATCAACCGCGAATCACGTCCGGTTTCTGGGGGGCTAGCCATATTGACATTAGATTTCCCAGCGGCTTGGGCTAATGCTTCGGGAGTCTTGTTGGTACTGGAAGGAAGAGTCACTTTGTTAGCTCCAGAAAAATCGGTTAGCTTCATACGCTCATATCTACCCGGCATATCGGTTGAAGGCATCATAGACATATTGTCGCATTTTTCTCTGCAAAGCGGAAGATATATGTATTTTTTTGTTGCACCAGAAGTTGGCACTATATACAAGGACTGGCCGTTGACTGTAAACCACTCGCCAGAAGCTTGGTCGGTAACCATCTGGTTACCGTTATAAGTCATAATCATAGCATATTTAGCAGCACCGTTGGGTGAAAGTCTAAGCACGTAGCCCATGCCGGGGTTATACTCGCCCATATCATATATCCACGCTTCGTCGTCTGCTGTAGCTATTCTATCATCACGGAAGTTTGTTTTGGCTCCTGACGGGAAAGGTTGTGTGATGCCACAAGGGTCTATTTTTGCGGCTGGGTCATTATCAGAAACGGAGCGAGCCAAGCGAAGCCCTATTGAACCGTCCTTGCCTTCAATTGAGCGTATCTTGTGCGCTGATACTCGGCTTTCCGAGGCTGGTTGGTCATAGCTACCACCACGACGTGTCTTTTGAGTGTGAGCGGTTGGTCTATTCATTGGGTTTGTCAGTCCGCTGGAACTGCTATAAGTAGCTGACCAACCCCAACTATCAAGCGTCCATTCATACACGTTGCCGCTTAAATCATATATGCCGAGTGTATTAGCGGTCTTGGTACCCGCATCTTGAACTTGCGCATAACCGTACTGCTTAGGGGTGTTGCCCGAATGCCACGCCACATCGTCTGCATTATTGCTACCGGAATAGAGAAAATTGTTTTTGTTTATGCCTCCGCGAGCCGCATACTCAAATTCGGCATCGGTCACCAAGCGGTATTTCTTATTCGTTTGCTTGCTCAGTTTGCATGTGAACTCAACGGCATCATACCAAGTGATGTTTGTTTTAGGTTTGTTATCCTTAGTTCCGTTACCACCCATAACAGAAACCCATTGAGCATTTGTCAGTTCGTATTTACCTATATAATAATCACTGAGCGTTACGCTGTGAGTAGGCTTTTCTGTCGATTCGCAGACGTTATCTCCGGTGGAGCAGCCTCTTGTGTAGGTTCCGCCCTTGACGTACACCATATCCAAAGTTTTTTGGCTGGAGGTTAGCCCGGTTAGAGCTTCTGTGTAGTTGGCTTGTGCCATTGCATTTGAAAATAGGGCAACGATTGCTGCCATTGCTATTTTGAAAGTTACCTTAGTGTTCATAAACACCTCACGTTGGGGATATAGATTATATATATAATATAATTTCTTTTACGATAAAATTACCTTTTTATTACATCTTGGAAAGAAAAAAAGCAACTTTTTTCCCCTGTATGGCAGGCTACCCCCTTTCCTTGGGGTAAAACCTTGAATAAAAGGCAGTCAAAATCGCAATCCGGCGACCAGCTCACCACTTTTAGGAAATTCCCGCTGGTTGAACCTTTGTGCCAAAGCTCCCCCCTGCTACGGCTCCAAAACACCATTTCGCCTTTCCCCAAAGTCAATTTCAAAGCCTCTTCGTTCATCCAAGCCATCATAAGCACAGTGCCATCTTCTGCGTGCTGCGCAATAACGGGGACTAAGCCTTGCTCGTTGTATTTTATGGGATTCATCCCCTAACCTGCCCGTTGCCTTTTAGCACCCATTTATAACTGCATAAACTCTCCACTCCCATAGGCCCTCTGGCGTGCAGTTTGTCGGTGGAAATGCCAACTTCCGCTCCAAGCCCATACTCGCCGCCGTCTGCAAAGCGGGTACTGGCGTTCAGCATAACACTGGAACTGTCCACGTTGTTCGCAAAGTATTCCAAGGCTTTGGCATCCTCTGCCACTATAGCATCCGTGTGATGGCTGCCGTGTTTTTCGATGTGTTCGCAGGCTTCTTTTACGCCTTCCACAAAACCAACTGAAATTTGCAAATCCAAATACTCTATCCCGAATTTATCGTAATGAAGCACCACGCCCGCCTCTTGCAACGGTTTTAGAATTTGCTCCACGGCTTCCTTTGGCAAGTCCTTGTGAAATAGCACGGTTTCTGCGGCGTTGCACACGCTTGGGCGTTGAACTTTTGCGTTGAATAAAATTTTGGCGGCTTTTTCCACATCCGCGCTTTTGTCTATGTAAACATGGCAAATCCCGTTGAAATGCTTTATCACGGGAATCCTCGATTGCTCGCTTACAGCCCTGATTAAGCCTTCCCCGCCACGCGGAATTACCAAGTCCAAATATTCGCTTTGCTTTAGCAACTCGCCTAGCAAGCTGCGGTCGGGGTTATCTATGTACTGAACGGCATCCTTTGAAATTCCGAGCTCCGCAAGGGAGTCGCAAAACAATTTTGCCAAAAAAGAGCTTGAATGCACGGATTCCTTGCCGCCACGTAAAATGACAGCATTGCCAGCCTTAAAGCACAGAGCTGCGCCGTCTATTGTGACATTCGGGCGGCTTTCGTAAATGAAGAAAATCGCTCCGAGAGGCACGCTAACGCGGCTGATGTCTATACCGTTTTTGAGCGTTCTGTGTTCCAGAAGTTTGCCAAGGGGGTCTGCAAGTGCGGCTATCTCTTCCACGCCCTTTGCCATATCTTCTATGCGTTTTGAGGTTAGCGTGAGGCGGTCTATCATCGCCGGAGCCATGCCGCTTTCCTTTGCGGCATTAACATCCCTTTCGTTTTCCTCTATTATCTTTGCTTGCTGCTCACGGAGGAGCTGCGCTGTTTTTTGCAAAACATCATTACGAGTTTGCGCGCTTAAACTCCTCAATTCAAGCGATGCGATTTTTGCTCTTTGAGCTATGTGTTCCGCAATCATTTTAAAATTTCCTATCTTTTGCCAAGATGGAAAAAAATATAGAAAAAAGCATCGATGAAACCTTGCGAAAATCGTCGCCCGCAAGGGCTTGGAGTAAATTGTTGCTCTGCCTTTGCTGCGTGGCTTTTGTGATAGCCATCAGGTTTTTTGTTTTTTCTATTTGGAGCTTTGAGGGGAAAATAGTCCCTGTTTGCGAGCTTGCCTTATGCAAAAAAAATTCCAAAGCCGGGGATTTGCTATCGGTAGCCACAAAAAGCGGGAACTCCATTTTGCTTTGGCAAGTTGGGAAAAGTGGAGATACCGTAGACATTCTAACTCCCTTTGGTAATTTGATAATAGACATTCCCAGAGTTGGAGATACGGTATATTTTGAAAGGTTGTACCCAATGCTTTGGGACGCATCCCTTGCCCTGTACAGGGAACTTTCACCAGAGAAAAAAATAAACACTGAAATCTCCCTTTGGAGCGGGAAAAAAGAGCTCCCTTTTACCTATGTCGGTAGGGCAAGCATTTCTGGGCGTCCAGTTTCCGAAAGGGAAGTTGCTTTTTTGCCTTGGCAGGAGCTGAGAATCTTGGAGCTTCAATTGCAAAAGATTTTCCCCGTTTATGATCGTATCCGTTTTAAGAGAAAACTCTTTGCGGATTCCATTGAAATCAAAAGCCTTGTAATAAATGAGGAGCTATTTTACCTCTCGTGCGAAAAAGCTGGTCAGCAGAAACTTTGCTATGATAGCAGGGAAAATGGGTTCTTTAAAAAAAGCGAAATACAGGGAATTGCCTTTTAAATTTACTATATTTACCCTATGACTACGAAAACTAACAATCGAATTTTGATAATGGATGATTCCTTGGCTTTGTTAAAAGTTATGACTCAAACTCTTACTCAGAACGGTTACGAAGTTGAAACCGCTACAAACGGGGTTCTCGGTTTGCATAAAATGGAAACTTTTCACCCAAGGCTTGCCATAATAGATATAATGATGCCAGAGATGGACGGTTACGAAGCTACCAGAAAAATCAGAAATGCGTATCCAGACACTAACGTAGTGATGTTTTCTGCCCAACCAGCCACTGTTGTCGAAAAAAACGCGTTTGCCGCAGGCGCAGATCTGTTTTTGCAAAAGCCCCTCAGGGAACCTGTGTTGCTAGGTATTGCCAAAAAATACACCACCATTGAAGTTTCTGAGGCCGAAGAAGAACACGAAACAATTTTGCATTATGAACCTGACCAACCTTATATTGTGCATGTTAGAACCTGTTATTTTTGCGGTTGCGACCATGTGAACTTTTTTGTGCCGCGTCAAGAGGCTTATGATGAATCTTGGGAAAGCGGTATATTCCCTAAATACACACCTAAAGATGGTTTTCTCAGATGGGACTTTATGTGCACAATGGTCGCCGTTTGCCCTAGTTGCTTGTTTGCCTCTTACGATATAAACGATTTTGCAGTGGATCCTAAGCACACCTCTTTTCCTTATAGCGGCGATGCCAAGCGTATTCTCTCAAGGGGAATAACGGCGCGTAAAAAAATGGTAAGCGTTGAAAATACAGAAACGGTATTCTCCAATCCAAATCGTGATTTGCAAAGGGTTATGGAATCTTTTTTATTGGCGGAAAAGGGCGGGAACGGCCTTGTTATAGGCGATAAACAGGGCGTGTATTGTGATATAGGTTTTTATACAACCATGTATGCCGTGCTGAGGTATGCCATGACTCGCGATAAAATTGAATATCAAAACAATTTACGCGAATCCATCGAATTATTTTCAAATCAGTTAAAAATTCAAAACACTTCGAGGGTTATAAGGGCAAAGACCTATTATTTTTTAATAGCTCTGAACATGGCAACTGGAGCCTCCATACGTGCAAACGAATTGAAACTGGAACTCGAAAATTTTTACCGCAGAATAGGTGGAGCAGATGATGCTTCCTTTGAGGAAAGGCTCTGGAACGAGAGATTGCTCTACATCTGGAAAGAAGGTGTAAACTCCGATGTCATCAGAGAATTTTAAAAGGGCATTCCCGGAATCTTCAAGCCTTTGGTTATAGCTCCAACACTTTCTTGATATGCTTTGTCTTTTTTAGCGATGGCTTCGTTGAAAGCCGCCATTAGAAGGTCTTCCAGAGCTTCCACATCGCCTGCGTCCACAGCGGATGGGGCAATTTTGAGTTCTGTTAAAGCTCCGTTGCCATCCAAAGTTACCTTGACCGCGCCGCCGCCTGCTTCCGAACTAAAGCTCTGGCTCCGCAAGCTCTCCTGACTCTTCTGCATTTGAGTCTGCATTTTCTGCATTGAGCGAAGCATTTGCTGCATGTCCATTTTGAACCTCCTTTTTTATTCCGACTAACTTTAATCCCATATATTTTACAAAATCCGCAAGATGAGGATTTTCTTTTAAATCCTTTTCAAAAGGGGAAGTCGAAGGTTGTTGGGGCGTTGCTTGTTGGGGCGTTGCATGCAACGCCCGTACAGAAGGCGGCGGGCTAGATAAAACTGCCGATTTTTTTTTGGCTTTCCTCTTTTAGAGGAGTGTTTTTGATATTTTCCAAAACTTCTTTTATGTTTACCACCCTATCCAGCCAAGCTATTTTTGAAAATTCCGCTTCTGCCAGCAAGCGTGGATTCAAGCCATGCCTTGAGGAACACCTTTCGCTAAGCTCGGTTATGATTTTTGCAATTCGCAAAATATCGCCCTGCTCAAAAGTTGGAGCGAGTTTTTTGAGGTTGTCCAAATTTTCTTGAGAAATCTCAAGCGTCTCAGCGGTGAGCCCAATTTTTGAATAGAGAAAATTGCGCAAAAATCTTATGAGCCCTTCTAAGAATACCTGCACTTCCACGCCCGCCGCTATGGCCTTTTCCAAAACGGCAAAACTTCCCTTTGCATCGTGGGCTTCAAAAGCTTTTACAAGCTCAAAGTAAAGGGTATCTGATGGAATGCCAAGCGCATTTTGCACAGACTCCGCTGTTATAGAATTGCCGCTATAGGCAAACACTTCGTCAAAGATGGTCAGGGCATCACGCATTGAGCCGTCTGCTTTTTCCGAGATTATGGAAAGTGCTTCCGGTGCAATTTTTATGCCTTCTTGCTCGCATACATAAGCGAGCCGTTTTGAAATTTGCAAAGGAGAAAGTCTTTTGAAATCAAAACGCAGAACCCTGGATAAAATCGTGGGCAAAACCTTGTTGACCTCTGTGGTTGCGAAGATAAAAATCAAATAATGTGGCGGCTCTTCCAAAGTTTTTAACATGGAATTCCAAGCCTGTTTTGAAAGAGCGTGAACCTCGTCTATTATTAAAATTCGATGCTGGCTGTTCATGGGCGGGTACTGCGTTCCGTCAAGAATTGTCCGCATATCTTCCACGCCGTTGTTACTAGCAGCGTCAATTTCCAAAACGTCCATAGATGAACCTGCTGCTATGGCTTTGCAGCTCTCGCACTGCCCGCAAGGTTTTTCCCCTTCCGCTGTACAATTTAGCATAGAAGCTAAAATCCTAGCGGAAGTTGTTTTGCCAACGCCTCTTGTACCTGTGAATAGAAAAGCGTGGTGGACTTTCTCCGTTGCAATGGCATTTTTAAGCGTTTGGGCAATATGCTCCTGCCCAACCATCTCGCTAAATGAGCGTGGCCGCCATTTTCTTGCCATTGCTATATAGGGCATAGGGTGGTAATATAGTAAAACGCAAAAAAACGTCAACAGCTGTTTGCAAAATGCGCTAATCTGAACTTTTTTTCCCGCGACAAGCGTCTAAGGAAAAGATGGAAGAAGATTTATCTGAAGATTTGCCCGAAGATTTACCTATCTGGGAGATGGCCCTGCTGGCCTCGCCTGACTCCTTTGGAGTTATGCCAGCAGGTTTTACGCCGGAATTGATGGCGGCAAAGGGCAATTCAGCGGAAAATGAAATTGCGGAAAGCAAGGAAAAAAACGAGTTTTACTATGCGGCAATTAAAACGCAGTTATGTGTGGACTCAAATTTGAGTTTTTCGGGAGGCCTTGCAACTGCGTATTTCAGAAATTCGGAAAACGATGGGGAAAAAATCTTTTTGCAAGGAAACATATTCCTCTCAAAAATCGCAAAAGCGATTTTTGAGAAAGATAAAAAACTTTTTGCAAAGACCTGTGAAACCAGCAAAGACAAAAATTATTTTATGCAATGCGTCAAAGCACTGGAAGAACAGGGGTTTGCTGTTGAAAAAGCGGATAATTTGGATAGGAATTCCTGGCTCAGTTTGTTCAAAGCGGTTTTGCTCCTGACGGAGGAATATTTCTCGACAAAATGCGAACTGCCAAATTTAAAGGTCATCGAATGTAAAGATAATGACGAAAGTTCAAATGATTTGAAAATCATATTTGTCCCGCAGAATACGGATGAAAAGCAATTAAAAGACGCTGCCTTGCTACCTTTGGAACCAGCTCTCTGCTCAAGCGATTTTCTCTGCATAGACCCTACATTTTTCAAGTTTTTAAATGAAAATTTCCCATATAAAAATGACGAAAAGGAGTTTGTGAAATTTTTGAAAAGAATTTATGACGAAAAAGTATGCAAAAAACTTTGGCCTATGCCTACTCCAAAATCCATAAGAACAGGTATAATGGAAGCGAACAAAATGGGAGCTTACAAAGACAAGAAAATTTACATAAACCATAGGCTCGCGCTTGATTCCCTACGGGATTCAAGCGCTCGCTTCACCTTGCTCATAACCATGCTCCATGAATACGGGCATTTTTTGGACGATGTTTTGCATGAGCGAGCTGACATAACAGGGGATTCCGAAGGTGAAGAAGGTAAAAATTTTGCTTCTAAATTTTTGGAATACTCTCCCTCAAATTTGCTCAACACGGATTTTAAATTTGCGGATTTAAGCACTCTAGACCAAAATGTAGAAGACCAGACTTTTTCACTTGAAATTAATGATTTGAGCTATAAAAGGAGAAAGGAAATTCTGTGCTTATTTGAATATGGCGAAGATATGGAAAACGGGAGCCTAAAACTCCCTAACGGCGATACGATAGATGACGTGGAATTTTTTGGGAGCGGAATTAGGGGAACAGTGAATAAGGGAGATAATTTTGCAAGCGCAACCCATCAAAAATTGACCAAAGCAGGAGCCAAACATTCAGGGATAAAATTTACGCAAGAACTGGAATATGGGAGTATTTGGCCGGATTTCCCAAGCGAAAAACCTCTTGCCATAGATCGTGGTTATGCGATTTTGGTTCTCAGCGAAGCACATAGCGTAAGCGAAACAGACATTGTGTACAAAAGCCATTTTGGCGAAAACCAGTATTGGCATTCTATGTGCCCAAAATTAAAGAACGTTCCCAAAAACGATGAGGTTCGTAGTATTATTTTAAAGCAATGCGAGAAATGGTATTCAGATGCTTGGAAATATAAACAAGAAGGTAAAAAGAATTATAGCGATATGGAACTTGGAAAATTGTGCCACATGTTGCAGGACAGTTTTGTTTTGGCTCATTGCTGGCGCAGGTATATAGGCGATGAAAAATTTATAGATGAAGATAAAATTGAAAGAGAAGACCACGGGAAAATTTGGACTTTTCAGGATTACGCTGCTCAAGACGGAAACTATCACGGCTATGCCGACTCGCCAGTTCAAGCAAACGATGTGGAAACTATCGGCTACAAAAGCGCGGAAAGAGCAACCGAACAGATAATGCTCAGGTTTAATAAAAACTTGAAATGGCACGAAAGATACTCTACTTTAAATAGCCCCAAAGATTATTTAAGCAAAGTTTACGAATTATGTAGCGGCAGGGCAGATAAGAAAAGCGGCGGCAGTCACCCTTGGTTTAAGAAAAATTCTGATTTGTCGATAAATCAACTTCGAGACAGTTTGACAAAACTCAGCATGGAGGTAGAAAATGAGTGAAAAATGGAAGAAGAGGGCACGCGGAGCCTTTATCAGGTCGTTTTGCTTGTCTTGGGTTATATTGTTGTTATACACGGGAGGTCGCCTTGCATCCATTTAGCGAATCGGATAAACTGATTTTTCCTGTTGTTGTTAATCTTGCAGTTTTTATAGCTGCATTTTTGATAGCGCTTATCCCCTGTTCATTTGCATCGTTTATTAAAAATAGAGGCTCGGTTAAAAGGATTTTATTCAAAATACCCGTATATGCTCTTTATTTTTCAGTTGTAGTAATGGCGGTGGTATTTATAATGTCGCTTCCGCCCTATGTAAACTTTGGTCTTTGCAAAATCGATATGGTAAGTACTTTATGCGTAATTTCAATTGGGGTAGTTCCTTTTGGCTTCATTTGGCTTGCGACTTGGGCTTTGATAATGTTGTTTATGCTACTGAGAGACAGAATCTTGAGCAGGCGCAGGAACCGAGTCTTCAACGGCGGCGGCAGTTGAGTCCGTGGCATTTATGGGAGCAACAGGAGCTACTGGGGGTTCCCTGAATATCAGGTAAAATTTGCTGTTCAGCTCTGTTAAGAGCCTTGTGACCAAGGCTCTCATAACATCTATTCTCTGCTGCGCTGGCATGGGCTTGGTTTGGCATTCGATCATCCCACAATAGCCCGTGAACCACGAAGTATCCGCTTGCATGGTTCCTTTAAATGGCCCTGTTGGCAAATTTGTGGAATAATCCATCTTTAGCGAAACTTTCCGTTCGCCTATAAAAAACAAAAAAAATGCCCTGCCGTGTTTGTCTTTTGCCGTTTGAAAGGTCAAATTTAAAGAGAGGGTATCTGGTATTTGCAAAATTTTTCTGCTTTCGCTTTGCATAAAAGCGGTAATTTCCACATTGTCGGAGGTGTTTACGGTTATAGCTGCGTCTGCAAGCCCTATAAAAAATATCACTGCCACTGCGAAGTTTGTAAATTTAACCCGTGAACGCAATTTTGGAATTCCAGTTATGAAAAATTTGAGCATGTTTGCAAAGATAGTAATTTGCTTAGGGTTTGTGTCCTTGGGGCTGTTCTCCTGTTCCGTATCTAAAAAAATCCAAGCCGCAAGCATATTGAAGCAGTGCAATTTTTCGTTCAAAAGGGCGAGCATGGACGGTTTTAGAGGCGATTCTTTGGTATTCAGCGTGTTTTTGAATGCCCACAACAAAGGCAACGATTCACTTTTTGTGCAAGGTTTGAACGGGATGCTTTATCTGGATTCGCTTTTTGAAATTCCAATAAGCCTGCAAAAATCCGTATGGCTTTCTCCGGGGAACAATGAGCTGAATTTCTCCGGAGCGTTTCAGCTGAACCTTTTTAAACTCTTGGCTGTGCCGAATTTGAAAAAATTCACCATTCGGGGAATTGCCTACATAGCCCTAAAACCTGACCAAAAGGCGATAGAAGTGGATTTCAATGAAACTCGCGACATTCCGCCTAACTTGCTGGAAAAGCAGATTAAGGGCTTGATAGGGCTTTAAATCGCCTTTTTTTCGCAAATTTCCCGGTTTTTTATGAAAATTCTCTAACTAGTGGATTAAAAATTATATATTTTATTTACAATCCATAAGGAGGTATTATGAAAACGGTTAAAATCACACTGGCAACAAGTATTCTACTTGCCTTAGCGTTCATTTTTTCATGCACATCTGAAAATAATGGCGGTGGCGGCGGTGGTGATAACGGTACAACAAACGGCGGTACAACAAACTTAATAAATTGCAACATAGGGGGCGTTTGCGTACCTAATTATACATTAGAACAATGCCTTGCTATACCTGGAGCAACTGTTGTTGCAACATGTCAGAATAATTCTACCGTGAATTGCAGTATAAGTGGCATTTGTACGCAACTACCTAATGCAGAAACTTGTATAAATGCTGGCGGAACGGTTGTTGGATCGTGTGGTACCGGTGGCGGTAGCAGCAGTAGCAACTTTAGCGGCGGTAATAGCAGCCCTGGCGGTACTGGTAACAGCTCCAGCTCTGCTGGTGGCACTGGCAACGCCGTGCTCAACTGCAACATGACCGCTACTAGCGCAGCTTTCGATTTCAATATTAGTCCTACTCCCGTTGTACAATGCAGTGGGATGAATGTTAGCCCTAGCTTAGTCACTTGGCAAAATAACCCCCCAGAAGATTTAGGAAGAGTAGCCGTTAAAGTAACTGCTACCTGCGGTGGAGTTACTCAAGAAGCAATTTGCGGCGAAATAACAGTTAAAGCCTACTGCGATTACGGTTATGCAACCACAGACCACCCAACGGATAACTGTCAGACAATAACAGAAGAAAACTTCGATAATGGTGAAGATGGTATATGCGATTATGAGTATGGCGTACTCGTGAAGAGTTGCAATTCCACGGATAGAAGGGACGATTTAGTATATTGTAACTGGGGACCAGTAACCTCTAGGGGAGGCGGTTGTTATAGGGCTGAAGAGAACAGTACTAGTTTGTGCAGATATAATGACGGCACTCCTGTAACCAGATGCCCAAACAATTCGTTATAACTTTGAGTAATCTCACCTGTTATTGACAGGTGAGTTATTTACTATATTATTTATCTATATATGCCGCTTTTGCGCTTTGTTGTGCTATTTTTTTTTGCCGCCCTTTCCATCGCTAGGGCGGCGACGTGTTCTGATTTTCAAATTTTTGCAAATGGGACATCGATAAATGCCCCTGCGGGTAATTCGAACGTTAATTATCATATAATGATTGGAGAGGTTTTGGAATTTTCAGTTCCTCTTCCAAGCGATACAATAATATGGACTATAACTAGTAAATGGGTTAATGGTATAATCTGTGACGTCCAATCTTGTACCCCTCCTATAAGTTTAGAAGTAACTGGAAACGCAGTGGACCCTATGGAGTTGAAAGTAAAGACCTGCGGAGTTGAAAAAACTATAAACATAATGTTAAAAGTTAGACCATACATCATAACTTATGATTCAGATGGAGGCACTTCAATTCCACCAGATTCGGTGGAGCCTGGACAACCTGTAAAGGAGCCAGTTGCCCCTGCCCCTGTCCCTTTGAAACCAGGTTACAGTCTTTCTGGATGGAAAAAGTCTGATGGAACGGTTTGCACCTTTCCGTTTCCAGCGACGGAGGATATAACGCTCAAGGCAACGTGGGTTCCAAAAACCTACACCCTGACATTTGACCCTAAAGGCGGGACCGTAAACCCCACAAGCCAATCTGTCACTTATGATGCGCCTATTGGAACTCTGCCAACGCCAACGAAAGATGGCTACGATTTTAGTGGCTGGTATTCAGATAGAGACGTAGAATACAAACCTACAACGCTTTACAAAATTGATGGGGAAATCATACTTTCTGCCAAATGGACACCAAAAAAGTACGAAATAACTTTTGATGTGGACTCCCCGGATGGCGTTGTTAACCCTACGAGCAAACTCGTTACATACAACGAACCCGTTGGAATTTTGCCAACGCCCACAAGGGTAGCTCATGAATTTAAAGGTTGGTATTCACTCCCAATAGACGGAGTGGAATACAAAGCAACAACAATCTACAACACTGTGGGGCCAATCACACTTTATGCCAGATGGGAATTCATCAAAGACACAAGGCCAGTGATAGATTTGCTGACTTTCACAATTCCCACGGGATTGGTTTACAACGGAGCGGAAATCACTTCCTTGCCAACTGCAGTCCAGAAAGCTGGAACTTATGGAGATTTAGGTGACATAACCATTTTATACGATGGGAAAGATACTCCGCTGCCTAAAGATGCAGGTACATACGCTATATACGCATTTATAGCTAAGAATATAATAAGCGAGAATTATTACGATACAGCAACGGTTTTGCTCGGTTCCCTGACCATAGATAAAGCTCCCGCAACTGCGACCATTACTTCTGTAGCTGCAAAATCTAAACTCTATGATGCAGATACGCTTGCTGAACTTGACGATATAAAGTTCGATGTAAATCCGCGTTACGGCGATGAAGTTTCACCAGGGGACTACACCGTTAGCGCATGGTTCGACTCGCCAAATGTGGGATTGCGCAACGTAAAAGTAACCATCTCTTGGCTGCCGGACGGCCCTTTGTCCAAGAACTACATCATCAGCCCATCGCCTTTAACCTCTACCACAACAGCGGAAATAAAACAAGCGACTGGAGAATTACGCATAATAGATTCGCTGTTCGATAAAAATTCACCGCTTGACCCACCGTTTTATGAATATACAGAAGCAGGGAACTATGCTAAAAGAGTTCCGACCCACGAAGTTTACAAAAGTCCTTTTATTTCAGATACCGTGGAGATACTTTTTGAATATAAAAGAGATACTGACCCAGAGATTGCCTACTCCAAACTTCCGCCAAATAGCAGGGGATTGTGGAATATTAGGGCAACTCTAGCTACAACCGCTAATTACACAGGTGCTATGGACTGGAAAGTGTTTAAGGTTATAAGAGGCAGTGCATATCCGGTTATTCCCACTATTGAATTTTCAGAGGATAATTTTGCAAAAGATTCCGTTTTAAGCGATACTTTGCGGAGTTACTATGTTTCAGACTCTTGCGAAATAGAAAACACAACAATAAAAATAACAATTGATAAAGGAGAACCCGATATTGTTCTTAAGTTGGGAAATAATTCTCCACAGAGGCAAGGGGACGAGAATTTCGGTTATTATTACGAAATTCCATTTAGCTTTGGCAAGCCTGGGCTAGATACTCTGTTTTACACATTGACAGACACTATTTCTGATATATATACTTATAAACAACACGACACCCTGCTGATAGAAACCCCCATTGTTTTTGATTCTATAGCGAAACAAAAATGGAACAATGTCCTATTCATAAACAATAATCCAAAGAACAATGGGGGCTATGAATTTAAAGATTTTAAATGGTTTAAAAATGATAAAGCGGTGGATAGTTTGCAATTCTATTCTGCTGGGCCAAAAAGCACAGATGTTCTAAAAGCGAGTGATGTTTACAAGGTTACTATGCACACAAAAGACGGCGTTAGAATTTCCACATGCAAAGGCAGCCCTAAAATTATAATTCTCCCGGTAACAGCAGAAAACCCCGCTGTTGCAAAACAGGTACTGGGCATCAACGGAAAAACCGCAAAGCCGGAGCAAAAAGTTTACAATGCCTACGGAGCTGAAAGAAAAAATACACCCGCTGGGGTTTACATAATTAAGGATAAATAGAAATGCAAAAACTTACATGCATATTGATTGTAATATTTATTCTAGTATTCAATACAGTCCTTTTTGCTCAGCCTTATTTTGAATTGGACGCTCACTACGGCTTTGGAGCATCCGAGCTATCGTTTAACAGCGTTCCTGGCATTGGCGTTTCGTTTTACCCTTTTAAGAATATTGGCATTTCCACTGGAGTTGAATATTCATGGCGCTGGCAAACAGAAACAAACAGCTACAAAGGCTCAGGTCCTAGAACACTTGATGATGAAGGGGATACAGTTATTTTCAGCTATAAGGTGAGGAAATACGAAGAGGAATGGCGGGGGAGAATTTTGCAAATTCCAATTTTATTGAAATACAGTGATGATTTTTATTATGCCGCCGCAGGCGTGAAAATAGGAGTGCCGCAAAGTGCCAAAACAGATATAAGCTACAAAGATTTGCAAACAGAAGGTTATTACCCCGAATATAACCTAATCTTAACAGCACCGGATTTTCAGGGCTTTGGCGTTAGGGATGGTTCTACCAAAACAAAAATACGCAATATAAAAAACTTATTTATGCTTGCGGTGGAAGGCGGGGTGAAATATAAAGTAAACGATAATTTTTCTCTGCTCGCGGGAGCATTTGCAGATTATTCCCTTAACAAAGGCTTTGACAGATCACGAACCATTTTACCTGTTATTGAGAGAATACAGAAAAAAGGCAGCGCGGATATTGTTGTGCACGATACCTGGGAGTCTTGGCAACCTTGGAGCGTAGGCCTAACGGTAAAATTTGCTTTTAGCTTTGGTTCTCATAAAGAGGAGTTGCCGCCAGTTGTGGATACAACCGTTTACGAAGATCCTAACATAACCGTACTGCCAGACTCCTTGCCGCCACCAATTTCTGTCGAAGGCTTTGACCCGCAGTTCGAAGAGTTTATCCCGATAAGCCCTCTTCCTGTTCCAAGCGATTTTGTAGATGTTTCGCCGTTGCCGGAACCCTTGGCGCACAGAGAACCGGATTTTATATTTAATTATCCAGAAGCCCACACAAGCCCAAATTATTCGCCTCACACCATTTTGATTGCGCAAATAGCGGATGCCCTCAGAGTAAAGCCCAGTTTGCAGCTTAACTGCGTGGGTTATTCGGAAAAATTGGCCTCCGAATTCTTTGCCTACGAAACCGCCTTCCAGCGTGCTCTTCGTATTCGCCATATATTATCCCGTCTTTACGGAATTGATGAGGAAAGGGTCTTTATCTATTCACAAGGTTCAAATAACTCCGGTGGCTCAAATAGCGCTGGCTATAGAAGAGTGGAATGTTTTTTAGTAGATACGGATTAACAATTTCTACATTCGCAAAGAGGTAGTTTTTGGATTATATTTCGCCAATAGGAATTTTGCGCTTAAAGGCTTCCGAAAAGGGCTTGAGTTCCATAAGATATCTATCCCATGAGCAAGCAGCTTCTGAGCCTGCGCCGGAAACTCCCAGCAGTGAAGAAGCGAGGAACAGCATGGCTTTGTGCGTTTCTGCTCTCAACAGCTACTTTGCAAAACAATGGGGTGCATTTGAGCAAATACGTTCAAAAATTCCCCTAGACCTTAAAGGCTCGGCTTTTCAAAAAAAAGTTTGGGGAACAATTTATTCCCTGCCAAATATTTATCCCATTTGCATATCTTATTCAGAGCTTGCAACTTTGGCAGGTAAGCCAAGTGCTGTTAGAGCATGTGCAAATATCTGCGGGCAAAATGAAATTCCAATTTTAATACCATGCCACAGGGTGATAACGGTAAACGGTCAGCTCGGAGGTTATTCAAGCGGAATTTTCAGAAAATCTTGGCTTTTATGGCATGAAGGTCTGCTTGCAAAAGGTTCTAAATCGAACATTTTATTGCTGCAACCACCTCAAACGAGGTAAAAAATTTGAAAAAACGTCAACAACTGTTTGCAAAATACAACTACTGCCCTTTTGTTCAGTGTTTTTTTACTATATTTACGCAAACAAAACCAAAAGGAAGGCAGTATGTCTAAAAAAGCAGCTAAAGAGAACAAGAGCACGCTCTCACCAGAAAAAGCAAAGGCGGTTGAAGCCGCCGTTGCGCAAATAGAGAAAAGCCACGGCAAAGGTGCTATAATGATCCTCGGTAAAGAAAACGCCGAGGAGATTCCTGTTATATCAACTGGTTGCATCCAGCTTGATATGGCTCTTGGAGTGGGTGGAATTCCAAGGGGGAGAATAATTGAAATTTTTGGACCGGAATCTTCCGGTAAAACAACGCTCACCCTGCATTGCATAGCGGAGGCGCAAAAAGCGGGAGGTGTTGCGGCGTTCATAGATGCCGAGCACGCCTTTGACGCGAACTACGCCCGCAAGCTCGGAGTGGACATAGACAGTTTATTGGTTTCTCAACCGGACTCCGGCGAGCAAGCCCTTGATATATGCGAAACCCTGGTGCGTTCCAGCGCCTTTGACCTTATAGTGATAGATTCCGTTGCAGCGTTGGTACCTGAAGCGGAAATCAAAGGTGAAATGGGAGATAGCCACATGGGCTTGCAGGCAAGGCTTATGAGCCAAGCTCTGAGAAAGTTGACTGGCATACTCAACAAATCGAACACGGCTTTGATTTTCATAAACCAAATTCGCATGAAAATAGGCGTTATGTTCGGCAATCCAGAAACTACAACCGGCGGCAACGCCTTGAAGTTCTACGCCTCTCAGCGCATGGATATCCGCCGCGTTAGTACCATAAAAGAAGGGGAAAATTCCATTGGCAACCGCACAAGGGTTAAGGTTGTGAAAAACAAGGTTGCTCCGCCGTTCACCCAATGCGAATTCGATATTCTTTACGGGCAGGGAATTTCAAGGGAAGCCTCCATCCTAGACTTGGCTGTTGATTTGGAGTTCATTCAAAAGAGCGGTTCATGGTTCTCCTACAATGGCGAAAGAATAGGGCAGGGACGTCCAAACGCTCTTCAATATTTAAAAGAAAACGCAGAGGTCTCTAAAGAAATTGAAAAGAAAATCCGAGAGCATAGGAAAGAGATTGAGATGTTCCGGGGCAACAGCGAGGATTCAGAAGTTGAGAATTGAGAGTTTAATCCTAATTCTTGCAATTATCGTAGCTCAGGCTCAAGAGTTGCCGGATGCTAGTATTCTTGTTGCTGGTGAGATTCCAAAAGGTTTTTATAAGGCAGGGATTCGTTATGGCGAGGCAAAAGGGGATTCTATCTTCATAAGGTGGTCCCATTCTGCCGAAATCGATACATTTTGGGTATATAGAGCAAACTCAAATTTGGAATACATAACAAATGCCAGCATACGCACTGTATGGTATAATCAACCAGTTAAATACGAAAGACGAATGGCAACACACCACCTTAGAGAGTTCGTTTTGGAAAGCCCTCTTAGATTCAGCCATCTTGAGGATTTGGCTAATAACCGCAACTCGCAATTTTTAGATAAAAATTTAAACGATTTTTTTGTTAAATAAGAAGTGTTTTAATCATCCCAATCAAAATCATCATCACTGGATTTGTTTCTAGTCACCTTTTTTCTTTTTCCAGAAGAGGCTCCTTGCTGCTGTACGGATGCTGCTTGAGTTTGTTCTCTGGCTAACTGATCTCTATACGATTGCCTTGCCGTTTCCAATTCGTTATCTGGTTTAAAGGGAGTGAAAGTATAGTTGTTATAGTTATTGCCACCACCGGAGCCACCTATTTTATCGTTTTTGCGTTTGTCCACCCACCATGC
Source organism: Candidatus Fibrimonadaceae bacterium (assembly GCA_031281265.1). Lineage (GTDB taxonomy): Bacteria > Fibrobacterota > Fibrobacteria > Fibrobacterales > Fibrobacteraceae > Fibrimonas. The sequence goes on along the minus strand of JAITFO010000011.1, from coordinate 15,026 downwards.
GTAGCCAATGGGTTCTAGCCTGGATTTGGCAAAGCCTTCTGCTTCTGCTCTCCCATTGAAAAAGCCCACCCTAACCCTATAAAATGAACCTGTCAATTGGGCTGGGTTATCAACCTGCGCATAATAAGCTCTTATGCCGTTGTCAGACATTCTTCTAACCAAAGACCTTGCCGAAGACTCGCCAGGGAAAACCCCTATCTGAATGGTATATCTGCCGGAGCTCAATTGTTCCGAATCCGTATCGCATGGAACAGTGCACTGTATGGGGTTAGATTTTGCGGTTTGTTTAGGGGCAGGGGCAGGTTTTGCATCTTTTTTAGCAACTTCTTTTTTAGCGGCGGGAGCAGCTTTTTCCTTACCTTTAGCAGTAGTCTTTTTTTTATTTGCGGCATCATCCTTAAACAGAGAATCGTCGGCTTGCGCGGTTGGCAGCGGAGGCGGCAAAGGAATTGGGATACCTTCATCTTCGCAAGCAAAGAATAAAACCGAGAAAGCAATAGCAACTATTGATAAGGCAAATTTTTTTTTCATAAAAAACTCCGCCTTGCAAATATAGAAAAATTCGTAGGCGTTTTTTCTAAATTCCTGACAAGGAGAGCTTTAGATGACCGCAAAACCTTTTTTTTATGATATAACCCTGCGTGATGCCAATCAGGCGCTTGCTAACCCGTGGAACAAAGAGGAAAAAGAGGTGGTGTTCAGGCAGCTTCTAAAATTAGGTGTTCAAGGTGTTGAGGTAGGGTTCCCCATAGCCTCCGAGATGGATTTTGAAAGCTGTCAGAATTTGGCTGAGGTCACGGCAAAACTTGCGTCTCAGGGCGATAAGGCAGCTGCAAATGTTGTTATATCCGCCTTGGCAAGGGCAAAAACGGTGGATATTCAAAAAGCTTGGGATGCGGTCAAGGAGGCCCCTAAACCCCGCATACATGTATTTTTGGCTATGAGCCCGCTCAGTATGGAGCACGTTTTGCAAATGGAGCCTATGGAAGTCAGAAAACAGGCTATAGAGGCCGTGGTTTTTGCAAAATCACTTGTAGGCGAAAAGGGAGATGTTGAATTTAGCCCTGAGCACTTTGGCGATTGCAATGAAAATTTTGATTTTGTTCTGGAATCTCTAAAACAAATAGCGCAGGCTGGAGCCACCACCATTAACTTGCCAAACACCGTGGAACGCTACCGCCCTATGCTCTTTGTGGATATGGTTCGCAAGGTTGTGGAAGCTTTGCCTAAAAACATCACCGTTTCCGTTCACTGCCATAATGACCTGGGTATGGCAACGGCCACCACCGTAGAGAGCTATTTTGCAGGCTCCGCTCAGATGGAATGTGCGCTGAACGGCTTGGGCGAACGTTCTGGGAATACCAATATGTTTGAAGTTGCCGTTGCGCTTCATAATTGCGGCGTGGAAATGGATATGAATCTAAACGAAATCTACGAAACCGCTCTTTTGACGAGCAAGTGGGCAAAGGTGCCCATTTACTCAAAAGCCCCGCTGATAGGCATAGAAGCCATCGCGCACAGGAGCGGTATTCACCAAGACGGAGCTTCTAAAACAAAGAACATGAAGAAGGGTGCTTACCGCCCCATAGACTATTCGCTCATAGGCAGGAATGAAAATGATATTTTAACATTCACAAGCCAGAGCGGGAAAACCGCAGTGTACGAAATTTTAAATCATAACGGTTATCCTGTTGATTTGGACGAGGCTGCGGAATTGCAACCTGTGCTAAAAGAGATCAGCGAAAGTGAAGGCGAACTTTCCGATTCACGTATTTTGGAGATTTTTAAGGAGAAGTGTTGCAATTTAAATGGCAGAGTAATTTTCCGCACCATAGATGTTATACCGGAAGAGAATCGCTTTGTGTTCAAATTTCAGAAAGACGGAGCTGCTCAAGAGGAATCCATATCCGCAGAAGGCCCTATAGAGGCGGCGTTGTTGCTTTCGCGCAAAATTGGTTTGCCTGTGGAACTAAACAGCTACAAGCAAAGCGTTGTAAGTGATGCCGATAAATTGTGGGCTGGCAGAGCATTATCTGAAATAACTCTATCCGCTAATGGGAAAACCATTGTAGGCAGGGGAGTTTCTAGCGATACTCTGGTTGCAAATATGCGAGCTATATTTGGCGGCATAAACAAACTCTACAGGTAACCTTGAAAAACGTTTTAGCAATCATTGTTTTTCTCTGTGCCATTGTGCATGGCGCAGATATGCCTAAGATAATTTACAAGGAGGGGAAGCCTTTTAAGGGCTTTGACATTCAGCAGGGCAAGCTACCTTGCAAAAAAGATTTGCCCTGTTTATTTTTTCATAAAGATAGCGACAACCTGAGGCTGATAGTGGAGGGTAAAAATATAAGGATGGCTTATAGAAGCGAAGATAGAGAAAAAATACCTTTTCCCAAAAATTTTAGGATAATGACATTCCAAGAAAAAGCGGAGACAATCAGCGATTACAGGGATTTTTTTAAGAGTGAATTTGCCGTTATGCTTAAAGCCTTTGTATATACCACCCCTGAAATTTTTGACTGGGATGTTGAAAAGTTTAAAAAGGCACAGGATTCTTTTTTGATTTCCGAAAAGGAATTGAGGGAAATTTTTTCCGGCACCAAAGAGCCTGAATTATATACAGTAGCGAGGTTTAAGTGCTCAACCGGTGAAAAAGTAGCTTTTGAGAGCGATGCCGCGGGTAATTTTTTTCTGGAGATTGAGCAGTAGATTTACTATATTTACTAACGTATGAAAACTGTTTTTATAGTTGATGATGCGGATACCAATCTAGCCAAAGCTAAACAGTCTTTGGAGGATTCTTACCGTGTATTGACAATGCCTTCTGCAACGAAGATGTTTGCTCTTCTGGAAAAAATCATACCAGATTTGATATTATTAGATATTGAAATGCCGGAGATGAATGGTTTTGTTGCTCTGGAAAAATTGATGCAGAACGAAAAGACTGCAAAAATACCTGTTGTATTTTTGACAGCTCAAACAGATGCTGCCGTTGAAAGCCGTGGCTTTGAAATGGGTGCAGTTGATTTTATCACTAAACCATTTTCTGAGCCAGTACTGCTGAATAGAATAAACAGTCATCTGCATCTTGCGGATATAATAAAAAAACGTACTCAGCATATAGAACGTTTGCAAACCAGCATTGTATCTGTTTTGGCGGATATGGTGGAAGGCCGAGACGAGATAACGGGTGGGCATGTAGAGCGCACCACGCGCTATGTAAATATACTTTTGCGCCGAGCTATGTCCGTAGACCATCTATACGCAGAAGAGATGCGTTCATGGGATTTTGACCAGGTGGTTTCTTCGGCAAAGTTGCACGATGTGGGGAAGATAACCATTTCTGATTTGATATTGAACAAACCGGGTAAATTAAGTCCGGAAGAATTTGAAATTATGAAAACCCATGCTATAGAAGGGGAAAAAATAATAGACAAAATTATTGAACAGACTGGAGAAGATACTTTTTTAAGACATGCAAAACTGTTCGCCGGTTATCACCATGAACGTTGGGATGGCCAGGGTTATCCTTATGGGCTTAAAGGTGAGGATATTCCGTTGCAAGGCCGCATAATGGCAGTTGCCGATGTTTATGACGCACTCACTTCCGAGCGTCCATATAAAAAGGCTTTTTCACACGAGCGTTCCACAGAAATAATCATGGAAAATGCAGGTACACAATTTGACCCTAGTTTAGCGAAATTATTCTATGAAGTAAAGGATAAATTTGAAGCGATAAACTCATCTAAACAATAATTCTTTCGCGTGTGCAAGGACGGTGGGGGATTTTTCGTCTCCGAGCATTCTTGCTATTTCGGAAATGCGTTTATCTTTGCCAAGCGGTTCTACGGTTGTATAGGTGCGCTCCTTGTCTTCAATTTTTCTAACGCAGAATTGTCCGTCTGCAAGAGCCGCGACTTGGTGCAGATGCGTTATTGTGAGTACTTGGTGATATTGGCCTAGCTCGTGCAAACATTCCCCAACCGTGTTGGCTACCTCGCCGCTGATGCCGCTATCCACTTCATCAAAAACCAAAAGAGGAACTTTATCCCTTGCTGCCATTGCGCGCTTAAACGAGAGCAAAACCCTAGAAAGTTCGCCGCCGCTCGCAGATTGCTTCAGAGGTTTTTCCCCCTCGCCCTTGTTTGGGGCAAGCCAGAATTCCCCTTGCTCTGCGCCGTTTGCGCTCAAAGATTCCGCAGGTGTCCAGCGTGTGGAAAATACGGCGGTTGGCATTGAAAGTGAATGCAACCGGTTTTCTACCTCTGTGTCCAGCTTTTTTGCGCCAGCCCGCCTTTTTTTAGAAAGCTCTGTGCATATTTTTTCCAACTCGGTTCTAATTTTTCCGGAGGATTTTTGCAATTCCTCTATATCCGAATCCGAATTTTCCAAAGACTCCAATTCCCGTTTCCTCTTTTCCCTAAGCTCTATTAGGGAATTTAAATCCGCTTTGTATTTGCGTTTAAGTTTTTGTATAAGGGCTATGCGGGCATTTGCCTTCTCTATTTGCCCTGCGCTGTAATGTTCCTCTTTGCCGAGTTTTTTAAGTTCTGTAACCAAATTGTTAAAATAATCCTCTGCGTTAGCAGCGGTATCACTTTTGGGGGCATCATCGCATTTGCTCTCAAATTTTTGCAATTTGGAGATAAGTTCGCCCAGGCGATTTGAAATTCCTGCTTCGCCTATTAAAAGTTCCAAACATTCGTTTGCCATTCTGCGTTTAAATTCCCCGCTCGCAGAGCTTTGCACAATGCGCTCACATTCCTCTTCTTCGTTTATGCGCAGGTTGGCGTTTTTGAGTTCGTTGAATTGAAATTCCAAAAATTCCCTTTGCTCTGCAATGGATTTGGCATTTTGTTTACATTCCTCTATTTTTTTATTTATAGCACTCCATTTATCAAAAGCCTCTTTGCATTTTTGCAACAGTTCTTCGTTACCGCAATAAGCGTCTATGAGTTTCTGTTGTGCTTTAACTTCTCTCAAAAGAATTTGCTCGCTTTGCCCGTGTAGCTGCACGAGCATTTCCCCCAGTTCCTGCAAATCGTTTTGGCTGGCAAGTACTCCGTTTATACGTGCTTTACTCTTTCCGTTAGCAAAAATTTCCCTTTGAATTTCTATTTCAAAATCTTCAAAATCTATTTCCTTGGCTTGCAAAAATTCCTGTGCATCTGGTAAATTCTTTATTTCAAATACCCCTATTAAAACCGCGCTATCCTCGCCTTTCCTGACCAAACCACCAGCAGCTTTTGCGCCACACAGAAGTTTTAATGCGCTTAAAAATACGGATTTCCCTGCGCCAGTTTCTCCTGTTATAGCCCAAAAACCTTTGGAAAAAGAAACTTCCGCATTAGCTATGAGAGCCAAATTTTTAATGGAAATATGTTTAAGCATAGCTATTTTTTATCGCCAAAATCTGCAAACCAGAGCCTCAATTTCACCGGTTCGGCAAGAGCGGAGCTAAAATCATAAAGCGCAAATGCAGATCTATCCGAAAAAACTCTACTGGTCCTTGAATTAGCAAAGCTATGAGAGCTTGGATTCAGCATAGGAGGTCCAAGCCTTAGCGTAAACCCAAGGGTATCTCGCGAATTGGTGGCATTCACATAATTGCGCAGACTTTGCGTGACTTGGAGCCTCAGGGAATCGCCTTCCCAAAATACGAGATTTGGATGATTATTGTACCTATTTACATAAGCTGTATCCACTCTGTAACCTTCCGAACTGCCATTGCTGCTCACAAATACAGGCACCGGAAATTCAAGTTCGCTTGTTGCATCGTTTGATTTGGGTAAAATCAATTCTGCAAACACCATCGGTTTTCCGGCAATTTTTATTTTATCTTCTTCGCTTACATCAAAAGCCAAGGAAAAAGATTCTCCGACCCCAGCATGCAAACATAACTCACATTCATCTGAAATTCTTGTTTTTTGACCAACGCGCAGCAAATCGCGTATATCCGCAATAGATGGCGGAGCAATGCGCAAAACAGCATCATTCGTGAGCAGCCTTATCATAGTGAGCAACCTAAGGGTATCGGAGGAGTTACGGCGTCTCAGGTCTAAAAATTCATCTGGGAGCGAAACAAGAAATGTGTCTTGCGGCGTGCCTAATGTATCTGTTTTTTTCAGTGTATCTGCTTTCCACACAAAACTTTTTACAGGTTTGCAATTCTCAGGCTTGAATGGCTCAGAGAACTTGAGCCAAGTGGTATCGAGTTCAGGTTTGTCTTCTACAAGCCAGCAAAATTCGGCATTTATGTTTGGGAATCCATCTCGGTAAAAGTCCCTATAAAAAATGGTATCTGTCCTTAATTTCCAAACAGAAGAAAGACTTCCCGTAGCTACCAAGCCAAAGTAAAGCGACTGTTCAATGCCATTTGCATTGCCAAGCACGGCAACAGAACTGACTAAAAAAGCGGAGGTATCAATATCCGTAGAAGAATTTTTAACAGATAAGTAGATATCTAAGCTATCTAAGCCGTAAGAATTAGCAATGCCACGGTCTCCGAACCACTCGTTTAAAGCAACCGAATCATCATCCGATGAGCAAGCCCAAAAAACAGCGCACAAGAACAAAATCAAAAACAAACGAAGCATAATAGTGGAATATAGAAAAAAATTAAAAAAAACGTCAACAGCTGTTTGCAAAATTGCGGTTCTAGAACTTTTTTCCGTCTGACAAGCGTCTAATAGGCAATGAACCTTTAGATGGAGAAAAAAATGACCGAAATCAAAACCAATCGCAATCATAAGGCTAGCGTTTTCTCGCTGCTGTTCGGTGAGCCACCTGCCGCGCTGGAACTCTACAATGCAGTGACTGGGCAAAACTACCCGCCAGACACGAAAATAGAGATAGTGACTCTTTCAAACGTCTTGTTCAAAGGACAATTGAACGATGTAGCTTTCGTGATGGACACTCAGGATGCTTATGTATCTGGTAGCGGAATGCACTTGTCAGAACCCCGATTCTCAGGATTCTAGGATTTTCCCGATTGAATATTTATTTTCAAAATATGTATCTCGTGTTACATAATCGGGTTAATCTTTTTAATCGGGTGAATCGGGGTTCTGACAATGATTTACAACATTAACAAGGGTCGCAATGCGGATATAGCTAATAAGAGTCCTGTTTTAAACGGCTACAATGAACTTATAGCGGAAGTAAACAAAAATCGTGAGACTATGGAACTTGCAGAAGCCATAGTAGCAGCGATAAAGAGCTACTTGGAGCGCAATATTTTAGTATATTTCTTGGAGAAACACGCTTCGGAGGTTTTAAATATGCTTTTTACAGAATGGAATTTGGATGATGCCATTGCAGTTGCTAGGGAGGAGGCTTTGGAAGATGGCATTGACATAGGTCGTAAAGCAGAGCGTGAGGAATTGTTTGCTCTTTTGCGTCAAGGCTATTCTGTGGATGAAGTAGAAAAAAAGCTGGGTTTGAAAGATTAAATTCTTTTGTCTAAATCAGGTGCCCACCAGCTACTTACTTGCTTTTAAACAGAACAGTAAGAACGCCCATCTACAAATGCTTTATCAAGTGTCTGTTAAACTTATTTGTCTGAACCAAGATTTTCCAGATTTCACATTTGGTTTCACAATGTGGCACAACTGTTTGTCATTTTTTTGTATATTTCATTCCTATGAGAACCTACCCCTTATTTTCGTCAGCCTTTGGGCTTGCCTTGGCTTTAACCATTTCTTGCTCATCGGACAGCAATAACAATAGCGGCGGTGGCGGCGGCGTGAGTTTTGGCTCTTCCTCGTCTGCCACAACAGGCGGTAGCAGTTCCAGCAGTTCTGTTCCAAGTCTAAGCTCTGCGGTTGTATCTTCATCCAGTTCTATGCCGAGCAGTTCGTCAGTTGCGTCAAGTTCCTCAATAGCATCCTCGTCCAGTTCTATGCCGAGCAGTTCGTCAGTTGCGTCAAGTTCTAGTAATTCAATTCAAGCTGGAATTATTTACGGAGCTGATGTAAGCTATCAGGGTGAGACATACAAGACGGTTAAAATCGGCACTCAAACTTGGTTTCAGCGTAATTTGAATTATGCCGTTGAAGGCAGCAAGTGCGGCAATGGCAGCAGTCTAAGCGATGCGAATACTGCAACTTGCAATACCTACGGCAGGCTTTACAATTGGGCAACGGCGATGAAATTGCCTTCCAAATGCAATAGCACTCTTTCCACAAGTGATGCAGATTGTACTATAAGAACTCCACATCAAGGTATATGCCCCAGCGGTTGGCATATACCAAGCTATGCGGATTGGGAAGCGTTGATGACAGCAGTTGGCGGTTCTTCAACAGCGGGCAAATATTTAAAGGCAACGAATGGTTGGAATAGTTGCGGCAACGGTAGTTCCTATTCGTATAAGTGCGAGGACAAATTCGGATTTTCCGCCCTGCCGGGCGGCATCGGCTATTCCGATGGCTATTTCAGCAATGTCGGCAACTACGGCTACTGGTGGAGTGCCAGCGAGAGCTATAGCTTCAGCGCCTACACCAGGGACATGCGCTGCCTCAGCGAGATCGCCTACTACTACAACTACGGTAAGGGCTACTTGTTCAGTGTTCGTTGCTTGCAGGACTAAGGCGAAGCCCGCCGCTAGCCGCAAGGCAAGCGGCGTAACCGGAGTGTGTGAGCGTTTATTTATGGCATAATGTTGGAGCGTAGTTTGGGAAATTTTTTATGAAAACAGAAAACATATCCTTTGAAAATATACAAAAAAATGACAATACCAGCCGTTCAATTAAAGCATTTTAAACCACCCCAACGGTGTCCCTGATTTCCTGCATAAAGGGTTTGGCTATTGTCCTTGCTTTTTCTGCGCCGTGAGCGAGGATTTTATCTATCTGTGCAGTGTCTGCCAAAAGGGCTTTGTACTGTTCCCTCGGTTTTGCAAAACGCTCTTCCAAGAGTTCCCTCAAAGCATCCTTAGCGTGACCCCAGCCCATGCCGCCCGCACGGTAGCGAGCTGCCAAAGCATCTGCTCGCTCTTCGCTCGCAAAAAGTTTATACAATGCGAACACATTGCATTTCTCAGGCTCTTTTGGCTCTTCTATCGGTTGGCTATTTGTGACTATTTTACCGATTTTGTTTTTCAATTCCTTTGGTTCTAAAAAAATTTCTATGGTATTGCCGTAGGATTTGCTCATCTTACGGCCATCCAAGCCCGGGATTATATCGGTGTCCGCTTGCATTACCGCTTCTGGCAAAACAAAAATATTTTTGCCATAATGCTTGTTAAAACGCTCCGCAATGTCGCGGCTAAATTCAACGTGCTGCTTTTGGTCTTTGCCAACCGGAACAATATCGGATTTAAACATCAGAATATCTGCGTCCATAAGGCACGGGTAGCTGTAAAGCCCCATATTAACGCCATCATCGGGGTCTGTGCCAGCCGTTTGGTTTTTTGCCACCTTGTCTTTGTAAGCGTGGGCGCGGTTCATAAAACCTTTGGGCGTAAAGCACGAGAGCAGCCACGAAAGCTCAAAAATTTCCGGGATGTCGCTTTGCTTGTAAAATAAACCCTCTTCTGGATTAAGCCCCAAAGCGAGCCAAGTCGCTGCAACCTTGTAAGTGTTGCTTCGCATTTCCTCTCTGTTGTGCACGGAGGTCAAGGCGTGGTAATCCGCTATAAAATAAACGGTGCTGTACTTTTCCCTCAATTCCAGAGCGGGTTTTATAGCACCTAAATAATTTCCTAAATGCGGAGTGCCTGTTGGTTTAATGCCTGTTAATGATATGGGTTTTGACATAATGTGGAAAGTAGAAATTTTCAAGCATCTCTATCTATGCGAATCTCCACGCCTTTTGCAGTTTTTATAAAATCTGGATTTGCAAGCGTATTTTTAATCGCATTTTTTATATCTGCGGCGTTGGCTGCTTTTAAGGTTAAAATCATGCGGTGGCTGTTCTGCACTTTGGAGATAAAAGGCTCCGCTGGGCCTAAAATCACGAGCTGAGAGTTGCAAGCGGAGAGCAGGGAATGGAGCATATTCGCAGCATCCTCTAATTTATTCTTGTTTTTTGACTGCATCTTTATCTGGGCTATTTTGCAGAACGGGGGATAGAAAGCCTCTTGCCTTTCTTTTAGTTCCCATTTTGAAAAATCTGCGTAGTTGTGTTTTATGGCAAATTGCATAACCGGGTTTTCCGGACAAAAAGTCTGTATTATCACAGAGGAATTTTCCAAAAAACGCCCCGCTCTGCCAGCGACCTGAGTCAGCAATTGAAAATATTTTTCTCCAGCTCGAAAATCAGGGATGCCGCTCCCTATGTCTGCGTAAAGTACCCCTACTAAAGAAACGCCGGGAAAGTCGTGCCCCTTTGCCACCATCTGGGTTCCCAAAAGTATGTTGCACCGCCTATCTCTGAATTTTTGCAGGAGTTTTTCCGTTGCCCCAATTCCGCTTGTGGTATCGGAATCTAAGCGAAGAATCTTTGCATCCGGTAGCCACTCGCTAAGTTCCTCTTCCGCTTTTTCTATGCCGTTCCCGAAAAACGCGAATTTTTCTGAACCGCATTTGCAACGAGCGTTCAACGGGAAAAGTTTCCCGCAATAATGGCACACGAGTTTTCCGTATTGCCTATGATAAACTAAAGTAACATTGCAATCCGTGCAGCTCTGCGGGTTTCCGCAATCCTCGCAAATTCTGTTTGTGCTATAACCCCTGCGATTCATCAGGATTATCGCTTGATTACCCTCGGAAATGGTTTTTGAAAGCGCGTCGCGCAAAACCGATGATAACATCAAATCTTTGTCCTGTTTTTTTCTCTGTTCCTTAATATCCACTATCGTAACTTGTGGGAGTGGCAATCCACCTGGACGGGTTTTCATTTCGATGAGTTTCAGGTTGCCTATTTTTGCATTGTGGTAAGTTTCCATAGATGGCGTTGCAGAACCCAAAACCACCAACGCTCCGTATTTATGTGCAATGTGAAAAGCCATCTCCCTTACATTATAGCGGGGTGCAGGGTCTTGCTGTTTATAGGAGGAATCGTGTTCCTCGTCTATAATTATTAGCTGCGGTTCAAAAGGAGCGAGAATGGCGGAGCGTGTTCCCATTAAAATCTGTGTCTCTTGTGCCAGCAATCCCTGCCAAGTTTTCCGTTTTTGTTTTGCCCCAAGGCCTGAATGAAGAATTGAAATTTCTATGCCTAGAAAATCCTCAAAGCGTTTTTGAGTTTGCGGCGTTAAATTTATTTCTGGGACGAGTATCAATGTTTTAAGCCCGGCTTCCATAGCTTTTTTCACGAGCTCTAAATAAACGCGGGTTTTACCGCTGCCCGTCACGCCGTGGATAAGCGCACCGCGAAATTCGCCCTTATGGAGCAACTTAAGCAATATATCCAAAGCATTTTGCTGTTCCTGTGTTAGCGGCGGCATAGATATTTCTCCAACTCCGCGGGCCAAAATGCGGTTAAAGCCTCGCCGAGAGAACACATATAATAATTTGCGCACCACAAGAACTTTTCTATGTAACGTTCCGAAAATACATAGCCAGATTCATGGGCAATAGCCTGTTTAAGTTTAAATTTTGGAAAATTTTTGTGAGTATCTAGCACAAGGGCTAATAGCGGTTGCTTGCGCCCTTTTAGGGAAATCCAAACAACAGAGCCCTTTTTAACGCTTTCGCCTACTCCAAAAGATAAACTCTCTAAAATTGTATTTGGAACACAAACTTCGGCAACAGCAAAATAATCCTCTGCCGCTCGAAGTTCGGACAAATTATGCATTAGTGCCTGAAGGTTCCCAAGATTTTACTCTTATAGCTTCTTTTATAAATCTCTCTAAAAGAACTTGACGGCGGAATTTCTTCTCTTTGCTTCTGGTCCAAGGCATATAAGTGCTCACATCGCTTTCTTCTTTTATGGTTGATTTAAACCAAGTTTTGCCACCTTTTAAAAATTCCGCTTCTAAAACCAAGATTGGAATACGGTTGATTTTCCATCCCTGCTCTTTATAAAGCAGGCGAATTTCAACTGCGCTATCTATTTGTTCTTCCGAAGGCTCTGATGCTATAAAATTGTAGAGCCCTGCCTTTTGAAGGGCAGCGGCATATTCCAGCCTCGTCTCATCGTTCAAATTATTTAAGCTAAAAAACGCAAGCGTAGCATTCGGGTTTACCGACTCTAAATTAATGGTTTGCGGTGTAGATTGACCTGCGCAAGAAAAAAACAAAAAGCACAAACCCATCGCAAGACTTCTTTTTATCCCCATATTATCCTCCTCCTAAAACTATTTAAAGAGATTCATAAATATCTCGCTGTATTTCACAACAAGCCCTGAGAACACGATGCTGACCATAGTCATCAGTTTCATCAGAATATTAAGGGCTGGACCTGCGGTGTCTTTGAATGGATCACCAACGGTATCGCCCGTAACAGCAGATTTGTGAGCGTCTGATTTTTTGCCCCCCAAATTGCCTTTTTCTATGAATTTCTTAGCATTGTCCCATGCACCACCGGCATTGTTCAAAAATGTTGCAAGGGCAAATCCTGCGGCTAAACTGCCGGCTAAAAGCCCAAACACACCGGGAACACCCAAAATCAACCCTACCAAAACAGGAACAATAACAGCCACTAAAGATGGCAAAATCATCTCTTTTTGCGCACCAGCAGTGCTTATCTCAACACACTTGGCATAATCCGGTTTGCCCGTTCCATCCATTATGCCCTTTATTTCGCGGAACTGGCGGCGAACTTCTTCTACCATTGCACCAGCTGCTCTGCCCACCGCTTGAATGCTCATGGAACAGAAGAGAAAAGTCATCATAGCTCCAATGAATAACCCGCAAAGTAAAGTGGGATTCATAAGTGTTAAATTATATGCTGTTAAAAAGTCGGTTATGTGGGCACTTTGAGCTACCAAACCTACAAGCGTTCCGTCTTCGCTTATGGCTCTTGTACCGTTGTCTATAATTCTAACCGCAGGGTTCGCGGAAAAATATTCGGCAAGTTTTTCGTTGGAACTTGTGAATGTAACTGAACCAGCTTTGAAAAATCCGTTTGCGTCTGAGGCAATTTTGCTGAGCCACAGTTTTACCTCTTCTATATAGGCAGCTAAAAGAGCAATAGCGGTTAGAGCCGCAGAGCCAATCGCAAAACCCTTTCCCGTTGCGGCAGTGGTGTTACCCAGCATATCAAGCTCGTCTGTGCGTTTGCGAACTTCGGGAGGAAGCCCCGCCATTTCCGCATTACCGCCAGCATTATCCGCAATTGGCCCAAAGGCGTCTGTTGCTAAGGTTATGCCAAGCGTGGAAAGCATTCCAACTGCTGCAAAGCTAACTCCGTAAAGCCCCATGGACAAATCGCTAAAACCGCCTGCGAACCCAAATGCCAAAAGAATGCCCACCACAACGCTTACAACAGGGAAACCTGTGCTTTTCATTCCAACAGCTACGCCTTCTATTATGGTGGTAGCATGGCCAAGTGCAGCTTGCTTTGCTATGCCTTGGGTAGGTTTGTAAATATCCGATGTGTAGTATTCCGTGAATTGCCCTATGATTACGCCTACAATTAAGCCAGAAGTCACGGAACCAAAAATTCCCCAGCCTATCAATCCGATATGTGCTAAAACCGCAACAGCTGCCAAAATCAAAACAGAGCTGCCGAGCGTCCCAACCAAAAGCGAACGCAGCAAGTCTTTTGAAGTAGCTTCTTCTTTTGTGCGAACCAGCATTATCCCAACTATGGAGAATAAAATTCCAAGCGCAGCTACGATCATTGGGGCAATTACAGCGCCAACCCCAAGGCGTGGCAAAACCGCACCCAAAGCAGCGGTAGCCAAAATAGAGCCGCAGTAACTTTCGTATAGATCTGCTCCCATTCCCGCCACGTCGCCAACATTGTCGCCTACGTTGTCCGCTATGGTTGCTGGGTTACGTGGGTCGTCTTCTGGGATTCCAGCTTCTACTTTGCCAACAAGGTCTGCACCAACATCCGCAGCCTTTGTGTAAATACCACCGCCAACCCTAGCAAACAAAGCCTGAACACTTGCGCCCATTCCAAATGTTATCATAACGGTTGTGATTTCAATCATTTTTTGTTCTTGCGTAAAACCAATGCCAAAACCCATAACATTGTTATCAAAAATGTAGTTCAGCACAAAAAACCAAATAGATATATCAAGCAAGCCAAAGCCAACAACTATCAAGCCCATCACCGCACCGCTTCTAAAAGCGATTTGCAGGGCCTTGTTCAGATTATCTTTTGCTCCATTTGCCGTTCTGCTGCTGGCCTGGGTCGCGGTTTTCATGCCCAAAAATCCACACAAACCGGAGAAAAAGCCGCCTGTTAAAAATGCCACGGGAACAAAGGGATTTTGGATACCTAGCGCCACAAGCACTACCAGTATGACGAATAAAACCACAAATACAAGCGAAACTATCTTATACTGCCTTTTTAGGTAGGCCATCGCGCCTTCCCTAACATATTGGGCAATATCTTTCATCTTTTGGTCGCCTTCGGGCTTCTTTTTCATGCTTTTGTAAAAAAACAAGGCACAAAATAGGGCTATGAGGGCAGAGACAGGAATTAAGAGCGAGATTTGGAGATTAGTAAACATGAAAGTAATATAGTAAAAAAATAATTGAAAAATTTAGTTGTATCATAGGTTTTTTGGGTCAAAATCAACCATTTTACCGATTTTTTTGTTCCTACCACAGCAAAAAATCAATCACATTCACAATTTTAATCCCATCATAAGAAGCAATGAAGTTCTTATCTTGGGAGAGTATTATTTTTTCGTGGTTGTCTCTTATATGTTTTAGCAGAGCAATCTCTCGCTCAAAAACGTTTTTGTCAATTAAACTTTCGCAAACTTGAATATAAATTCTTTCTTTTGGAGTTTCTGCCACAAAATCAATCTCAAAATCCAAAAATTTCCCTATATGAACCTTGTAACCACGCCGCAAAAGCTCCAAAAACACTATGTTTTCCAATATATGCCCCCTTTCGGTATCTCTGTATCCTAAAAGCATATTTCTTATGCCTATGTCGGCTATATAGTTTTTGCCAAG
>JAITFO010000009.1 GCA_031281265.1 Candidatus Fibrimonadaceae bacterium | reverse complement strand
TATTCGCTTTTGAATTTGCTAGGACATTCAAAACGGGGCCAGAAAGCGGAGCCGACATTTGTCTTTATGCGGACATCGCAACGCTCCGCAATTTTCACGGTGTTTTCCAAAGCCTCAATGTCGTTTGGGAAAAGTTCATACATTTCGTCTGCGGATTTTAGATAGAATTCCTCCGATTCAAAATACTCGCTGTGAAATTCCTTTAATTTTTTTTTCTGTTCCATACATAAAAGCGCTTTATGGCTCTGGGCATCTTTTTTTAAGAGATAGTGTACATTATTTGTTACAACCAATTGCCTTTTATTTTTTTCGGCATAATTTTTCAAAAAGTCGTTTACTTGGGTTTCCGCTTCAATAGAATGGTTCTGCAATGAAAAATAGAGATGCTCGTAATCAAAAATTTTGCACAGCTCGTCCAAAAACTGCCTAGCCCTGTTTTCCATATTACCGCAAACATCACGCCCAAAGCGGCTTGCAAAATCGCCGGCTATGGCTATTAAACCCTCTTTGTGATTCGCCAAAAAATCCAAAGAGAGCGCAGGGATTTCTTGATATTTATCTGGACTTGTGTATGTTTCGCTGGCAACCTTAATGAGATTTTTATCGCCGTCTTGGTTTTCTGCCAACAGGGTGAGGCGGTTGTAAGAGGATTTATCGTTTGGCTTTGCGTTGTCTGTTTGCAGGTAAATATGGCTGCCCAAAATTCTTTTCACAGCAGGTTCGCCGCCCTTTCGCCCTTCCATATAAAAGTCCAAAATACCAAACATAAAGCCGTGGTCTGTTAGGGCTATTGCGTTTTGTTTCAGAGCCTCCGCTTGTTTCAGCATCGCAGGAATCCTAACCGGAGCCTGCAAAAAGGAGTATTCGGAGTGCACTTGAAGGTGAACAAAGGAGTTGCTATTATTATCCAAAGACATAATGCTTTTTAACAGGCTTTGAGACTTTCCACACGCAAGACAAGCCTTTTGGGAATACCACGTAATCCCCGGAGCCAAAAGAAACGCTTCCGCCATCGTAAGAAACCGTCACTTCGCCATCTATAAGAAGACATCTCTCCTCGCTATCGTAATGCCAGTCAAATTCCGAAGCTTCACATTCCCATATAGGCTTTGACTCCATTTCGTTTTTTTCGGCATCACCTGCTTTTTTTACTGTTATGTTCATTTTGCCTCCAATTTTTGGCATAGGCGGTAATATAGAAAATGACTAAGAAAATATTTTCTAAATTATTTTTTTAATACGTATCACAATCGGAGGTTTTTGTGAAAAAAATGTTATTAATTGCGATGTTAGCAACCCTCGTTGTTTCGTGCGCATCTAAAAGAGCGGCTCTTGTGGGTTCGGTCATAACGGAAGCTAAAATGCTTCAGGCCGTAGCAAAAGCAGACAATTTGGAAGTTCCAGCCAGCACAGATTCTTTAATCGCAGCTGCCGAAAAGCAGAATGAAGACCGCCAAACGGAAAATGCTTTTGTTTTGGCAGACGAAGCCGTTCTTCAAATGCAAATTTTCCTGCTAAAACAGGAACAAACTACTCTTAACACAATGAAAGCGGAAGCAGAAAACAACTTGGCAGTTTCCAAAGCATCTTTGGATATTTACCATAACGTTCTGCGAGAACGTAAAAATGCACCTAAAGAACGAGCAAAAAATTAAGGAGGTTTTATGAAAATTCAAGCATTAGTTTTTTTAGCCGCTGCCGCAAGTTTGTTTGCGCAAGAAGCCCCAATCCCTTGCAGAGCTTCTTTTGATGCTGTAAAAAATATTTATCCGCGTGACTTTGCCTCAGGGCGTTTTTATGCCTCAACAGAAGCGAGAATTCGCAATTTGGAAGCCGTAGCAAAAGAAAGTCGCAACGGTGCGATTTACGAAGCGGAGTTAAAAAATTGCGATTTGGCAGTGGAGCATTATAAAATACAGCTTTCAAATGTAGCGCTCCGTAAAAACATAGATTCCTTAACCAAAAGCGATTTGGCTATTCATAGAAGCATTTCCATCATAAAAGATTCTCTTATTGAATTGTGGAGCAACGATGCTCACGGAGCTAAATCTTTGAATGCGGCTTTGAATGAAGAACGCAATCGTCTTGAAAAGCTGAATAAGGAAAAGTTGGCGGAGCTTGCCGCAAAGCAGAAAGCCATTGAAGATGCGCAAAAAGCCCTTGCCGAAAAAGATTCCTTGCTTGCAGCACAAAAAGCTGAGGCACAAAAAAAGCTGGATGCCTTGAGCAGTAAAGCCATAAGCGTTTACAGAGATGCCAGAGGCACAATCCTCTCCATGAGCGATATTCTGTTTGAAACTGGAAAAGCAGATTTGAAACAGGAGTTAAGGGAAAATCTATCGGCAATAGGCGCAATTCTCCAGAGCTTGCTAACTGAATCTAAAGTTATTGTGGAAGGGCATACTGATAATGTAGGCTCTGCCGACTTCAATCAAAAACTTAGCGAGCAAAGAGCCAAAGCTGTTATGCAATATTTAATTGAAAGAGGCGTTGTCGCAAATCGTTTGCAATCCGTAGGCTACGGGCTAACAAAACCTGTTGCAGACAACAAAACCGAAGAGGGTCGTGCCAAAAACCGCAGGGTTGAACTTGTGATAGAAAACTGAGCGTTTATACGCTCTAACCCAACAAAACCAACCCGCCTTTCTCCCAACCCACCTTAATCTTGGAATCCGCTTTTATATTCCCGGAGATAATTTCCTTTGAGAGCATGGACTCCAAATGTTTTTGAATGTAACGCTGGATTGGGCGTGCGCCGTATTGGGAATCGTAGGAATTTTCTATAATTCCCTCTGCGACCGCTGGCAAAAATTCCGCTTCAATTCTCTGGGCACTCAGTCGCTTTGCGAGGGCGTTCAGTTTGATTTGCGCAATTTGAATCAACTCGCTTTTTTCCAAAGATTTGAACAATAGAATGTTATCCAAACGGTTTAAGAACTCTGGTCTGAAAAAGTTTTTCAAATCCTTTTCTGGCAAATTCGATGTCATCAAAATCAGCGTGTTTTTGAAATTCACCTTGCGACCTTTGCCGTCTGTTAAATGTCCTTCGTCTAAAACCTGCAAAAGTGCGTTGAAAACATCGGGGTGAGCTTTTTCCACTTCGTCAAATAGCAGCACGGAATAGGGATGCGTTCTAACCGTTTCGGTTAACTGACCGCCTTCGTCATAGCCAACATAGCCCGGAGGCGCACCGATTAGCCTTGCAACGCTGTGTTTTTCCATATACTCGCTCATATCAAAACGGAGCATAGCCTGTTCGTTGTCAAAAAGCTCTGCGGCAAGGGCGCGGGCAAGCTCGGTTTTGCCAACTCCGGTTGGACCAAGGAAAAGAAAACTGCCTATGGGTGCGTTTTCCCTTGACAAACCGCTTTTGTTGCGCAAAATCGCAAGTGACACTTCCTCAACCGCCTCGTTTTGCCCAATCAAACGCTTGTGCAGACGCTCTTCCAAATGCAGAAGTTTCTCCTTCTCGCCCTCGCGTAAGCGCGAAATGGGAATGCCAGTCCAATGGCTTACAACTTGCGCGATGTTCTCCTCCGTCACCACTTCAGAAACCTCGTCCGGTTCGTTGGTGTGGAGAGCGGCTTCCAAATCTTCCGCCGTTTTTTGCAATAACGGGATTTTGTTGTATTTCAGCTCCGCCGCTTTTTCCAGTTGGTAAGCTGCCTCGGCGCGTTCCATCTCCTCTTTTGCAGCGCGGAGTTCCGCCTGAGCGTTTTTCAAACTCTCAAAACG
>JAITFO010000021.1 GCA_031281265.1 Candidatus Fibrimonadaceae bacterium | reverse complement strand
GCAGCGAGTGCATACTCATCGTTGGCACTTGTCTTTTTTGGGCTTTTTACGAGGCCAGCCCACCTCGGCATGCAACTAGCGCGTCTGGAATCCTGTCGAAACCAAAGCACCCCCGTGCTATGAGGTAAATGTAGAATTTTTTTTGGCAAGCGTACCCGCTTCCTCAAAGTCGCTGTGCAAAATAAACTCGGAAATTTTGTCAAGAATATCCTTGGTTTCTTTTGTCCAAGACATATTCATCAAGTTCCCAACCACGGTTTCCGCGGTTTTTGCATCGTAATTCGCGCAAGCCTCACCGATTATTCTCAATTGTTCGGCTAAATAGGCAGTATCCTCATTTTTATCCGCCACTTTTTTCTGCGTTTCCGCTTCATTTTTCTCAATGATAGATTTAAGCGCATCAATCAGTTTCTGCGTTTCTTGCATAACGGTGTTTTTGTTGCGTTCCTTGCCAGCCATTTCCAAAGCAAACGCAATTTGCGAATATGCAGCTTCCCCTATATTGGCAAGAGCACTTTTCATAGCGTGGGCTTTGATTACAAATAAATGCCAATCTTCGTCAGAGGCATTCTCCGGGTTTTTAAACATGGACTCAAAAACCGATAATGCTTTTTTAGCATCTCTCGCAAATATTGAGTATGAGACCATATCCGTTGCCGATTCTATTATCGGCAATTTCTGCATATTTTTTGACAATTTATCTTTTCGTGCTTCCGCAATAGCTTCGGGCGATTGCTTATCACGAACCAGCCTGTTAAGCACCGCATTCAACTGCCTAACATCAATTGGCTTGGGCAAAAAATCGTCAAAGCCGTTTTCCAAAAAAATCTTCGCTTGCCCCACCAGAGCATTCGCAGTAAGTGCAACAATGGGTTTTTTATAGCCAAGTTCGCGTATAATTTTTACCGCTTCCATGCCATCCATTTCTGGCATCATGTAGTCCATAAATATTACATCGTAAACCTTGCCGTTTTTAATTTTATTTATCGCAGACATGCCGCTGGAAGCTGTATCCATAGACAAACCGTAAGGCATCATAAGCCCTTTGGCAACAAACAGGTTTGAATCCACGTCGTCCACAATCAGCACATTGCCGTAAGGCATATATTCGCGTGTGAATTGTGATTTTTTTACTTCCTTTTCCAATGCACGGAACTGCATCAGATTATCCGCCATTTCCTTACCCAAAACGCTGGGTTCGGCTATCTTCTGTGGCAAATGCACGGTAAATACAGAACCTTTGCCCAATTTGCTATCCACGGAAATATTACCATCCATCATCTGCACCAAATGCTGCGTGATATTCATACCCAGCCCTGTGCCACCAATTGAGCGGTTTGATTCCAAATTAAAACGGATATACTCGGTAGAGAATAATTTTTTAACCTGCTCTTCTGTCATACCGTTCCCGGTATCGCTCACCGCAAAAACGAGCATAATATCGTTTCCCTTCTTATTTTCGGTGTAGATAGATAACTTGATTTTGCCCGCTTCCGTATATTTAAAAGCATTGGATAAAAGATTGTTTAAAATTTGCTTGATGCGAATTTCATCGCCTATCAGTTTAGCAGGTGCATTCTCATCTATAAAAAGCTCAAATGTTATGTGCTTGCTATTGCGCATAATATTCAATTGCACGGTATCGTTTATCAAACTGGCAATCTCGTATTTGGTGGGCACAAGTTCCATTTTTCCAGCTTCTATTTTGGACAAGTCAAGTATATCGTTTATAATTCCGAGCAATAAATTGCTGGAATTATAAATCATCGCAAAAGATTCCCTTACATGCGGAGGCAGAGTTTCGTCTTGTATTTGAATTTCAACAGCACCCATAATGGCGTTCATCGGCGTGCGAATTTCGTGGCTCATCTTCGCCAAAAATAAGGACTTCGCCTTGTTGGCACTATCCGCTTCCGCTTTTGCCATCTGCTCTACTTTGGTTATATCTTGAATAGCCTCTATATACCCAATAACCTTATTTTCAACATTTTTTAGAACCTCAACATCCACCTTGTACGAAGAATCTTTATACGAAAAAAATGCTTGCTTTAAACCGCGTTTTGCACATTCTATGCCGCAGTTTACAGTATTGCAAATACTGATGTTCCAGTTGCTACAAGGCTTGCCTATAGCATCTTTATAAGGTATTCCAAAGACTTTCTCTGAGGTGGTATTGATAAATGTCCATTTTTTATCTAAATCGGTAACAGTAATCGGCAAAGGCACGGCATTGAGAATAGATTTATACCTATGAGCTACCTCTTCCAACTCCAGGTTTTTGCTATGTATGACTTTATCCGCACGTCCTTTAGCGTTGATAATGCGAATCAAAATTGAACTGAGCAGCAAAGTAAATGTCAGGCCTAATATGGATAAGTGCCATGCCATTTTGTTTACGTTTTTATAATAATTGGCTTTAGGCGTAATTATTCCAAAGTACCATCCGTTTTCCATATGTAGAAAAAAAGCGACTGATTTTTCATTTCTATAATTCAAGAATTCTCGTCCAGAAACGGTTTCGTTTCGCTTAAACTCTTCCATAAACTTATAAATACCTATATGGTTGTCAAATAAAGATGAATTACCTACAAATTTACGCTCTTTGTGCGCTAAAAACTCAAAGTTACGATTAAACAGCAATCCAAAACCGCCTTCGGCAATTTGCGAATTTTCGACCAGTTTCATAAGATTTTCAGCATTTACATTCAAACCTACATAACCTCGCGGCTTGCCATTTCTGTCAAAAATACGGCATACATAAGTAAAAACAACCGCATCCAGTGCTTTATCAAAACGGTCTTTAATCAACACTTCGCCAGCAACTTCAGGCACTTCCTTATACCATACACTATCTGTAGGGGATTCATCGAGAAAAATATACGAACTAATAATACGTTGCGAAAAGTTCCTATCTTTAATAAAACCATTTACAAATTCATCTATAGCGTTGCTATCCATATTCTGTTCAAGCATTAGCTTGAACATATCCGCAGTTTTTTTAACCACAATTTTCGGTTCCGTCATTCTAAGCATTACAGCATTATGTACATATTGCAACACGCTGTTCGCATCTCGCTGCATATTCTTGTATTCAATGTTACTCATGAGAATGTAACTCAAAAAAATCATGGCGAAAAAAGTTGCTGCCACAATCAACACTTGAATATAAGTGGTTACAGCTTCTTTTATCCTGCGTACTACCTGCATAATGCTCCTTCTTTAAATTTTCCTACTATAATCCAAAGCAAGCTCATTCGCCGCTTCAAATTCACTCAACAATATATATTTAGAAATTTGGTCAAAAACATCTTTGGTTTCATGGGTCCATAGCGTTTCTCCAAGTTTTGCAAGCACTTTATCTGCGGTTTTCGCATCATAATTTGCACAAGCATCGCTGATAACTTTCAATTGTTCGCGCAAATAAGCGGAATTTTCATCTTGAACCGCAAATTTTCTGTTTTTTTCCGTTTTTTCAATAATTTTTTTAAGTGCGTCCATCAATTCCGGCGTTAAAGCCTTAATGGTATTTTTATCCTGTTCCTTCCCAGCTTTTTCCAAAGCATAAGCAACTTGCGAAAGCACATTATCTCCAACGTTGGCAAGGGCGCTTTTCATAGCATGAGCTTTTATGGTAAATAAATTCAAATCTTCATCTGTTATATCCGTTGTATTTTCAAGTACTTTTTCAAAAATCGGCAAACATTTTTTCGCATCTCGTGCAAAAATCTCAAGCAAACCGGTATCTAACGTTGGTAGCGGTTGGGTAGGCGGCACAATTTTTTGCTTATCACGGATAAATTTGTTCAGTTCTTCATTCAATTGGCGAGTATCTATGGGCTTGGAGATAAAACCGTCAAAACCATTTTCAAAAAACATCTCCGCCTGCCCTGCAACGGCGTTTGCTGTTAACGCAATAATTGGTTTTTTATAGCCCAAACCACGTATTATTTTGGTCGCTTCAACTCCATCCATCTTGGGCATCATGTGGTCCATGAATATAATGTCGTAAGTTTTGCCGTTTTTAATTTTTTCTATAACTTCAAGACCATCTGCAGCTGTGTCCAGCGATAGATCGTAAGGAGCCAAAAGATGCTTGGCAACATATAAGTTGGATTCCACATCGTCCACAACCAAAACTCTGCCATAAGGCATTGGCTCCCGGACAATTTGTATCTTTTCAGTTTGGAAATCAACTACGTGGAAATTCTGTAAATTTTCCGAAACTTCCTTACCTATAACTTCTTGCCCAATTTTCTTTTGCGGCAAACGGACTATGAACGTGGAACCTTTACCAAGTTCGCTTTCCACGGAAATTTTTCCGCTCATAAGGTTCACCAAGTTCTGCGTAATTGGCATGCCAAGCCCCGTGCCTTCAATGGAACGGTTGTTGCTCAAATTAAAGCGAGAATACTCGTCAAATATTTTGCTCACCTGCTCTTCCGTCATGCCTTGCCCCGTATCCTTCACACGGAAAATCAGTGCTACATCAGAATTCTCGTCTTCGCAATTTTCTGCCAAAACCGACATTAAAATTTCACCTGCGGTGGTATATTTAAATGCGTTTGAGAGTATATTGTTCAATACCTGTTTTATCCGGAGTTCATCTCCCATAAGTTTGGAAGGGAGATTTTCATCTATGTTGAGCTTAAAATTAATATGCTTGCTTCCAACGCGTACAAGGTTCAGTTGAGCAACATCGCTGATTAAACTTGAAATGTCGTATTTGGCTGATATTATTTCCAATTTTTTTGCTTCAAGTTTGGACAAGTCAAGCAAATCGTTTATGATGCGGAGCAATGAATCGCCCGAATTGTAAATTATGCTCAAACCCTCTCTTCTTTCTTTTGAAAGAGTCTCATCTTGCAACTGAATTTCTGTAACGCCCATAATCGCATTCATTGGAGTGCGTATCTCGTGGCTCATCTTAGATAGAAAATCATCCTTTGCCCTGCTCAAATTAATCACTTTATTTAGCATTTCCTTTAGTTTTACTTCGTACAAATTGCGCATGATAGCACCAGCTATTACGCTTGATATAGTGGTGAAAAACGATATTTCGTCTTCTGACCACTCATGGGAGTTAGAACAATTCTCAGCACAAATAATTCCCCACAAATTGCCTTCCACGTAGAGTGGCGCGCCTATGCACGAAACAACATCATCGTATTTCAACGCATAAAGTGTTTCTTCTGAACTGATTGTTACATCCGCAGACGAAATAACAGGTACAGCGACGTCACCGGATAACTTTTTAGGGAATACCGTTTTTATAATGTTAAAAAGGTCGTAAGTGCGATTATTCCTGAGTTTAGGTATGTTATCATT
This sequence comes from Candidatus Fibrimonadaceae bacterium, assembly GCA_031281265.1. Taxonomy (GTDB): domain Bacteria; phylum Fibrobacterota; class Fibrobacteria; order Fibrobacterales; family Fibrobacteraceae; genus Fibrimonas. Next base: position 11,903 of record JAITFO010000021.1, on the reverse strand, counting down.
CTTATACCATTGATAAGCCGCATCAGTCTTAGAATGTTCGTAATCCATAGAAAAGATGAATAATCTTGATACCCCGAGATTATCTCCTATTTTGCTAAGTGCATCATTTATGAGTGTATATGAATCACCGTAGGAGACAAAACTCTTTGAAATATCGGATATGAGCTTTTGCCACTCTAACCTAAAAGCGAGCAATTCGCTCTGTGCAGATATGTCTGCCACCATCTTCTTATGACTACGTAAATCGTAAAGGAAACAGATAACATATTTCTTGTCTCTGAATACAAGCGAAGAAGTTGTAAATTCTACAGGGAGCAATTCCCCATTGAAAGTTTTATGGTACCATTCGGCAGAGTATTTTCCCTGTTCATTAGCTTTATCCCAAACGTCTTTTGCTCTCTCATGCAAACTAAGCCCATCCGGCTGCTCTTCAACTGAAAACTGTTCAAAATAATTATCCAACAAATATTGTTTGTCTGGGCAGGCAAAAATTTGCACTGCTGCCATATTGCAATCAATCGCTTTTAATCTTTCATCAAATAGCACATAAGCTATAGGGCTTGTCTCCGTTATGGCTTTTGTCATCTCTTGAGCTTCGTTTGCAATAGCTTCCATTTTCTTTACTTGACGCAAATCGTATAAATAACCTAACCCTGCGGCACGTCCCATATAACTTGTCGAAACCAGTGTAACCTCACAAGGTATGAGTTCCCCAGAAGATGAATGATGCAGCCATTCAAAAACTACCCTTCCTTCGTTTAACATTCGATCTGTGACCTTTTTGAGCTTTTCCACAGAACTCATACCATCCGGCTGATATTCAGGCGACAATTCATGGAAATGCTCTAAAAGATATTGCTTTGTACAACCGAACATTTCCAAAGCTTTAGCGTTGCAGTCATCAATGACGGAGCCGCCGCCACTAAAAATGACTATGCCTACGGAAGCTTCGTTAACCAAAAGGCTATTGGTTTTATTCGCTTCCAAAACATAGCGTTCCATTTCCGAACGGACAAAGGTGTTCACGCACAGAAACGCCGTTGAACGCATTATCTCAACATAATCCTCTTCAAAATAACGTTCATTGCGGCGGTCTTCAAAAAGCACAAAACCCCAAAAGACATTTTCAATAATCAACGGAACCACAAGCGCAGATACAACGCCAAAGGATTTCAACATATCTGCTTCTGGCATTAACTTTGCAGGCCCGTTAATCACTTCATTGTTTGGCAAAACTTTTTCCCAGCGAGGCCCAAGCTGTGCGTAAGTCACGTCTCGTAGCTCTGGCGTAGGTTTAGTTGTTCCTCCAGATTCTCTATCCCATCTATAGATTTGCGATGTGTGCAAACAATCCGGCTTAGGAGAGTTGCGAAATATAGACAATCTGTCCAGATCTGCCATATCGCAAACAAGCCTTAAACCTTCTGTCATCCTTGTATCGAATGATTTTTCATTTTGCGAGACAAAAGTTATCGCTGTTTTGTTGAGAATATCCGACATTCTTTTGCGATGTTCAAGTATTTCAATATTCTCCTTCTGATTTTGCAGCATCTCTTCTTTAATGATAGTATCCACATACAGATACGCAATGGAATTCAGCAAATCTAAATATTCGTCAAAATCGCGTTCATTCGTATGGTCCTGAAACGAAACAACCCCCCTAAGCTTACCGCGGCTAAAAACGGGTATCATTGCTATTGACTTTATTCCTATCTCATTTGCAAATTTGGCTTCCTCTTCGGTCATTGTATCAAGTCTGCGAATCACACTTTTTCTGCTAGCCAAAATGGAAAACCATTGTTGCACCACAGGAATAGACGGAAGAGTTCTAAGCATTTCATTTATGGGTATGGTTCCTTCTTTTTTGTTCCATCTATAAAATTGCCCTAGTTGATCATCACTCGTTTTGTTGTAAATAACAATTCTGTCCAAGTTTACTATATCGGCTACGGGACGCATAGCACCTTCCATAACATTTTCAAACGATTTCTCGGTATTGGAGGTAAATATCTCTATTGTTTTGTTCAAGACCTCAACAAAAACGGATTCAGGATGCAAAGACCCCGAAAAAATTTTCTTAAATAAGTTTATCACTTTTAACCGCTTTTGGTTAGTTATAACGAAAGTAATATAGAAAATCCCCCTTGAAATGTGATTTCCTAACAAAATCACATTTCCTCCCCCCGTTTTTTCCGCTCGGAGAGCTAACGGGGGGAACGCCACAGCAGAATTCAGAGTTAATTAGTGGCTATTAATAGTAAATTTTCTAAATTTCCACATCACATCAAAAGGGGTTCAGTTATGAAAAAATTGATAAGTATAGTAATGTTGCCTGCGTTTGCAATGGCACAAGATGTTCCGGGCGCGCAACCCTCGCTAATGGGTTCTTTTTTGCCGTTCCTGTTGATGTTCGTAGTGATGTATATCTTTTTTATACTGCCAAGGCAGAGGGAAAATAAAAAGACCGAGCAAATGCGCAGTTCCTTGAAAAAAGGCGACAAAGTCCTCACCGTAGCTGGGATTGTGGGCATTGTTTCGCATATAGATGACCGTTTTGTGGGCGTTAAAACAGGCGACACAAAAATAGACTTTGAAAAGGCTGCTATAGTCAAGTTGCTGGAAGCCGATGCGGAAAAAAAACACGAGGCAGAACATAAGTGACCCTTCCGATTACCACTTACGGCTCCCCGATTTTGAGAAAAAAATCCGAGCCGGTCAAAGAGATAACCCCAGACCTTGTGGAGTTGGCTCAAAATATGCTTGAGACGATGTATAAGGCTAACGGCGTAGGTTTAGCTGCTCCGCAGATAGGCAAAAACATTCGCCTTGTTGTTATAGACCTTGCAAAGGAAGAAGAGGAACACGACCCAATTATACTCTTTAACCCAGAGGTTGAACCGGAAGATGGAGATAATCCTTTGGTATCCGCAGAAGAAGGTTGTCTTTCCGTGCCGGATATTTGGGCGAACGTTTCCAGACCAAGCCATGTGCATTTAACCTACACCAACGAGAAGGGCGAAAAGATTGATATGCGAAACATCACGGGCAAATTCGCCCGCTGCGCTCAACATGAATTAGACCATTTAAATGGAGTTTTATTCGTGGACAAAATTTCCGCAGCAGACCGAGCCATAAATGAGTCTAAGCTGAAGAAGATGGCTAAGGGAAAAAAATAATTTATTCCTCAGGCAGTTCCGCGTTGTGATAGACATCTTGGACATCATCGTTGTCTTCTAATTTATCGATCATTTTAAGCAGTTTTTGGGCATCATCGCCTTCCAGCTTAACGGTATTTTCAGGGGTGTAGGTTATCTCTGCGGAGAGCATCTCAATCTTTGCATTTTCAATGGCTTTGGTGACAGCTTCAAATGATTCCGGTGTGGTTTCAATTTCATAGATAGCATCTTCTGTTGCCATATCCGTGGCTCCAGCTTCCAAAACCAAGTCCATAATTTTATCTTCGGGACAGCTCGCAGCATCCACGATTATAATCCCTTTCTTTTTGAAAGACCAGCTAACCGAGCCTTGCTCGCCCATATTCCCGCCGTTCTTGGCGAATATGTTTCTGACATCCGCAACGGAGCGGGTACGGTTATCGGTTAGGCATTGCACCAAAATAGCACAGCCATTTGGCCCATAACCTTCGTATAGAGGCTCTTCCATGTTTGCACCGGAAGTTCCGCCTATGCCCTTTGCTATTGCGCTTTCAATATTTTTCGCGGGTAGGCTTTGCCCTTTGGCTTTGAGAATCGCGGTTCTAAGGCGAGGGTTGGCATCGGGGTTGCCGCCGCCCATTTTTGCGGCAACGGAAATTTCCTTTATAAGTTTATTCCAAGCATTGGCTCTACCCACATCGGTTTTAGCTTTTTTACGTTTAATGGTAGCCCACTTTGAATGTCCGGACATATTCGCTCCTTTTAACCCTGCATCAGCGAGTATTCATCAGAATCTATTGTTTCTTGGTTGCGGAAAATCAAAACCACTATAGCCAAACCAACGCAGGCCTCGGCAGCGGCAACCGCTATCACAAAAATCGGCGCGATTTGCCCCGCCACGCTTTGAAACGCTGGCAGGGTTTTTGAAAATCCTATAAAACTGAGATTTGCGGCGTTTATGGCCAGTTCCAAACCCAGAAAAGCGAAGAAGATATTTCTTTTGGAAATAACCGTAGCAATCCCTAGGCAAAACAACACCGCCGCTAGAATTTGAATATAAATAGGAGAAATCATATAAAAGGGAATGTAGAAATTTTTTTCTACCTTTCACAGCAAATGGATAAAAGGCAAAAAATCAGCGAGTGGGCAGAGCTGAATAAAATTCCCGGCAAAATTCAAGCTGTTTTCACAGCGGAGGCGGAAGGCGGCGATTGGCGTTATGTTTTGAGAGAGGTGAAGGGCAAGAAAATCCTTGTTTGGGAAGGGATTCCAGATGAGATATTGCCCGATAGTTTAAAAAAAATAGAGGACCAACTCTCAAAAGAGCATTTGCGTTTTTTTAAAAAACAAATCACGCAGATAATTTTTCGCTCTAATTGCGGGGGTGGTTATGGAATGTTGGTACAAGCCAGCCTAAACACACCGGAACAAAGCCGCAGTTATAAAACTTTTTTGGAATATCTGCAAAGAATGCACCCCGAAATTCTATGCGTACACGCAGTTGAAACAAAACCCTCTTATGCTTTTGATACTTCCAACCCACCCGCAGCCATGCAATACACCCTGCATAAAGGCTTTGGCTCGGAATACATAAAACTGGAACCTACCGAATTATGTTTTCACATTTTGGATTGGCTACCAAAGAGCAAAGGAACATATTTGCGCTTGGGCGAAAAATTGCGTGAATGGCTGCACCCCGCAAAAGATGACCGACTGCTCTCTTGCTACTGCGGTGCTGCCATTGAAAGCATGCAGCTCTGCAAGAGTTTTAAGGATGTTCACTGCCTTGATGTGCGGGAATGGGCAAAGCAATCTTTTACGCAAAATGTTCAAGTCTTGAAAATTAAAAATGCCCGCTTTTACCATTGCAAATTGGAAGAGACTTGGATAAAAAAATTCTTCGCAGGCGAAATAAACAAAGGCAAATGGACTATTCTCTTAAACCCTCCGCAGGGCGAACTATTGACGCAAACCCTGACACAGGCAATAGCAAAAACCGAACCTCAAAGAGTGGTTCATATAACAGGCAATTTGGAGAACGCCGCAAAAGAGACAAAACGGTGGCGAAATTGTGGTTATGTTTTGAGAAAGATAATGCCCATAGAATGGCATCCAAATGTTAAACGTTTGGAGCTGGCTATGCTGTTCGTGCCAGACAGAGCGGGGTTGCTGGGGAGGAAGCTCCCTATCCCTAAGAAACCCAAACAGAATTTTGCGCCGAGGTTTAAGCAGAGATAATGGCTGTCCTTTCCGCAAAAGAAGCGTTAAAGCTGTGGAAAAATGCGGGCTGGCAAGAACTCGCGGTAAAAGCTCATAAAATGCGCGTTGATATTCACGGCAAAAAAAATGTGAGCTATACCGTTTTTAAGATAATAAATTACACCAATGTCTGCAAAATCGCTTGCTCTTTTTGCTCATTCAAAAACACAAAGCCCTACACCCTTTCCGCAAAGGAAATTACCTCCGATGCCCTTGCCGCAAAAAAACAAGGCGCGGATGCAATTTTCTTTCAAGGCGGGGTTAATCCTGCCATTCCGCTGGATTATTACATAGGTATACTCGGCATTTTAAATAAAAAATTGAAATTCAAAGTGCGTGGTTTTTCCCCTGTGGAACTTTTTCATATTGCAAAAAACAATAAAATGCCACTGCCAGAACTTTTGCAAAAATTAAAAAAAGCAGGCCTATCCTCTGTCCCCGGCGCGGGCGCAGAGATAATGACAAACAGGATGCGGAAAATTCTTGCCCCAAACAAACTCTCCGCAAAAGACTGGATGAGCGTTATGGAAGAGTGCCACAAGGCTGGCTTGCCCGGCAGTGCGAATATAGTCATCGGCTCAAGCGAAACACCTGAAGAAATTATTGAGCATTTGAATTATGTCCGCGAGGTTCAGAATAAAACGGGTGGTTTTCAGAGCTTTATCCCGTGGGTGTTCCAGCCACAGACAAAAGACTTCCCCATTCGCCACGTGCGGAGCGATGAATACATAAAACTCGTTGCGCTTTGCAGGCTATTTTTCCACAACATACCAAACATTGAGGTCTCTGTTCTAGGAATGGGCAAGGTTTTGGGGGAACTTGCGCTCTACGCCGGAGCAAACGATATCAGCAGCGTTGTTTTGGAAGAGAGGGTAATGCGCTCCCAAGGCATTGAAAGCATTGAGGAGGCAGAGGAATTTATCAAAAATGCGGGGTTCAAACCAATTAGAAGAGGCGTGAATTACTTTTAACTGACATTCGAACTCAACGCTTTTTTAGTCTGCTGCGCAACCGCACTTATATTCTCATAAGACGATTTTACGTTTTTATCTATCGTCTCCATAGATTTGTTCACAAGTTTTACAGCCTGGTTCGCTTTTTCAGACACAAGTTTTGTTTTGGCAGCGGAATTAGCAGAGCTTTGGGCAAGGCCTCTTATCTCCCTAGCAACCACGCCGAATGCAAGCCCGTGCTGACCAGCTTTTGCTGCTTCCACAGAGGCGTTAAGGGATATGATATTGACTTTTTCCGATATTCTCTCTATATCCATTATCATACGGTCGTATAAAGTAATGGAACTAGTTATATCGCCAACGTTTGAAACCATCCCATCCACCATTTCCTTGATACGGGAGGTTTCGCTGAGAACCGTCTCAAAACTCTCCAAATTTCCTCTGGAGAGAATTTTTATTTCATCGTGTTCTCTTTTAACATCTGCATGCGTTTTTTCTGCACAGTTATTAGGAATATTTACGCCTTTAGCCACTCTCACAGCCATTTCGTAGCAGGTATCGTTACCGCACGCACCACAGGAGAAGTGCCTTGACTTATCATCTTGTTTACCCAGCCTTATAAAGGCTTGCTCTATTTGTTCCTGCGTAATAGGTACTGGGCGTACGGTGCAAAGGGTGTATTTCCTGATGAAATCTTCCAACTTCAAAGTATCGTCAAATTTTTTGAACAACTCATTAGTTGTGTACTCTATATTTTCTTTTTTAATCGATTCCTGTCGCAGTTTGTCCATTTTGGCATTGATTTTAAAGATATCTATATCTTTTGTGCATCCCGTCCCCAAATTGCAACCGTGACCGCAATTCAAAACATCAAACAAAACAGGCAGCAATGACGATGACGTTTTGGAACATTCCAAATATTCGTCCAACGCCTTATACACTTCAAGACCCTCGGATTTATCCACTCTCAAGGCCTTTCCAACATAATGTTCAACGCTTTCTTTTAAGCCACCGGGCATGGGATACAAGGAGCCTAGAGCAGCGTCGTAATTGTCAAATTTTGTCGCTTTAGTTGGTAGCACAACATTATTCTTTTCCATATATTCACGCAATTTTTTGAAAGTCACGTTGTATTCTACAATGCCGGTTGCATCAAATTCATAAGCTTTTGCCACGCATGGAGAAAGCGCCGCTATTTTTGTTTTTACGTTTTCGTATTTACGCATAAATACCGCGGTGCAAAGCATAGGCGAATGTACGGGGGATAGGTATTTTAAAAGGTCATTGCGGTGCATAAGAATATAATTGACAATCGCCGGGCAGGGCTGTGATATAATGGGTTTTGGCCCGTTTTTCTGGATATAGCGAATATGTGCCCAAGTGCAAATATCTGCTCCCAGCGAAACGTCGTAAATACTCTTCACCCCTAAGGAATGCAGCCAAGTAAATAAACGCTCATATTCCTCAAAATTGCTCTTTAAAGCTGGCCCTGCAAACATGCTTATTTGTACCCCAGACCTTAAATCCTTTATGAAACGTTCCGTATCGTCTTCAAAATACCTAGAACCGTGATGACACACTGTCAAGCAATTCCCGCAGGCGATACATTTGCTGTGGTCTATCCTAACTTTTACTCTGCCATTTTCTTCATAAGCGATATTTGCCTCATCAATAGGGCATACTCTAACACAACGGTTGCAACCTACGCAGCTATCGAGGCTATTATTGATAATATTACGCATATCCTTCCTTTTTTGACTATACTCCAAATTTAGAAAAAATCACTTATAATATATATATTTTTTAATTTAAAACCCCAAAAAAAGTATATTTATTCGCAATTTGCTGCAAAAACCCCCCCTATTTAGCTATTTTAGCTATATATCCACACTCTTGCCGCTAAATACCCTGATTTAAGCCTATACAGGAGGCTATGCCTGCTTTTTTTAGAACCACTTCTGCATCTTAGCATCAAATTTATGCATCTTACTTAATTTTTGGCTTTTTTTTAAAGCAAATTCCTATAATTGCTAACATGTTTAGAAAATTGCTTTTTTTAGGTGTTTTGATTTATACAACCATAGAGATTAACAACGTAACTTTTAACGGTGGTTTGGTATATGTGGCTGTATATTCAAATGAACAGGATTATAAAAATGAGAAGGCTTTTGTAAATTTTATCTTGCAACCGACTAATGCTACTTTAACACATTCCCTAGATTTGCCAGAGGGTGAATATGTTGTTTCTGTTTTTCAGGATAAAGACGGCAATGGAAAACTCAATGAAGGCATCTTTGGCATACCAACAGAGCACGTGGGCAAAACGAACTACAGCCTCAGAGGGTCGCCGGGCGGATTTGATAAATTGAAGGTGCCTGTGAACAATAACTCAAAAAAACTAACTGTCAATATAGGAAGAGTGAAGCCTTTGGGAATAATATGAAACGATTTTCGTTGCCGATAATTTTATTTTTAATTTTTGAAACAACGGCTATCGCTTTATGGTTCTCTCTTGACAATATATTTTATCTTTACAATTTTACCTATATAGGTTTTTTTGTCTCCCTTGGGATTGGATTGTTAATTGCAAAACACAAGAATGCAAGGATAATTATGCAATTCTTTGTAGGTTTGTATATGCTTGTTTATTTGGGGATAATATGCCGAGAAAATATGCAACTAGAGGGATTCTTTTATTATATGGCAATCGGGGCATTTGAAGCGGCAGCAATACATTATTTGGTCGCAAAAATAGCAGGCCCTTTTATCTTTGGCAGAGGTTGGTGCGGTTATGCGTGCTGGACGGTGATGATATTAGATTTGTTCCCATACAAAATACCGCAAAAACAACCCGTTAAAAAACTTGGCTTATTGCGCATTGCTATTTTTGTGCTTTCATTGATATATTTCTTTATAATATTTGCTAGCTACAGAGAAAACATCGAAAAAATTATGTATATCAGTTTTATTGCAGGGAATATCATTTATTATAGCATCGGAATTTTATTTGCGTATTTGTTTAAAGATAACAGAGCTTTTTGCAAATATTTTTGCCCAATCACCGTATTCTTAAAACCCACAAGTTATTTTTCTATTATACGGAGAAAAGTAAATAAGGAAAAGTGCATTTCTTGCAATAATTGCAAAAAAATATGCCCTATGGGTGTAGATATGCTAGATAACAGATTTAGCCGCAAAAACGGAACTGAGTGTATTCAATGTATGAAATGCGTAACTGAATGCCCTGAACAGGCATTGTCATAGCAAGGAAAAAATAATTAATACTCGCTTGGAATATGGGCGTACTCTTCAGATTTTATAAAATCGGCGAATTCCTCAAGAATTGCCATCATTTTCATAACTATAAATTCCGAATCATTCATAGTTAGTGCTTCTCTCTGCAATTCTAGGGATTTTGAAGCTCGAAGCCGTCTAGCTTCTTCTTTTGTTTTGCAATTTGCCAGCGCACGGCGAAATTCACTCCGTTCTTTTTCTATACGTTCTATGCCGCTATTGAAATGCATAGCAATCCCCTCCCCCTTTTTTTGTGTCATCGGCAAATTTAGAAAAAACTTTAGTTTACGGTAACACCACTTGTGGCAAGATTCCCTGCAAATAAGCAATGACCATACCGTAATTGGTTATGGGAACATTCTGCCGCTTTGCCTCTTCTATTCTAGATAATACGTATTTACGGTTGAACATACAGGCGCCGCAATGGATGATTAAGTCATACTTTGTCAAATCCTCGGGAAAACCTGACCCGCTGATAACCGTTACGGATAAATCTCCGCATTTTTTCTTGAGCAAATTGGGGATTTTCTCTCTCCCTATATCTTCGCTGAGCGGAGCGTGGGTACAAGCCTCCGCAATTAAAACATTAGATTTAGCTGTTAAATTGTCTATAGCCTTGGCTCCGCTTAAAAAACTTTCAGCATCGCCTTTGTATGCGGCAAAAAGCACGGAAAAAGATGTAAGTTTGCTCTCTTTGGGTTTTTTGTCGTGCACGGTTTTAAATACCTGCGAATCGCATATTATTAAGCTGGGTGCTTTGTTCAAAGCGGCAAGTGTTTCGTCAATTTGCCCAGTTACGCAGCTTATAACTATGCACTTTTTATCCAAAAGCTCGCGAAGGGTTTGCACCTGCGGGAGTATAAGCCTACCCTTTGGGGCCTGTATGTCTTGGGGCATAACAAGCATAACGGTGTCGCCTTCTTTAACCAAGTTGCCTGTTATATCAATTTCCTTATCACTGGGAGCATTTCTAATCAGGGCTTCTTTAACTTCTTCAATATTATTTTTCTTCAAAGCATTTACAACTATAATATCTTCACTTAATTCCGTTTTCAATTTAGCGGCAATGCCCGCCGCATTATTGTTTTCCATATCATTGACCACAATAATAACCTTAGCCTTCTGTTCTCTAAGAGCTGCCACCCATTGCATACCTTCTTCAATATCCATATCGCTGAACAGAACAATGGCCATATTAGTTTTTTTGATAACTTCCCTGCTCTTTTCAATGCGCAGAAGCCCAATGCTGCTGTCATCTTCAAAACCAGCCGTATCTATAAACACAACGGGGCCAATTCCGTAAATTTCCATAGCTTTGTAAACAGGGTCGGCTGTGGTTCCTTTTTGCTCAGAAACCAAGGAAACATCTTGCGAAGTGAGGGCGTTCAGCAAAGTGGATTTGCCACTGTTCACCTTACCGAAAATACCGATGTGGAGCCTGGAGGCTATGGGTGTGGATTGCATATTGGTAGAATATAGTAAAGCAGAGTATAGAGTTTACTATATTAAAACAAGTTAAATATGGGGGAATATATGGAAAAATCGATAGCAAATGACGGTTCGTATGAACACAATGTCTTTATTAGGTGGCAACCGGAATACAATTTGGGAATACCCATCATCGACGAGCAGCACAGGGGAATTGTGACCACCATCAACTCTCTTTTTTACGCTATGCAGAATAAGCACGGTGAAAATGTGCTCAAGTCGGTAATAAATATGGTCACCGAATACACGCACATCCACTTTGATGTTGAAGAGAGTTTTTTGCACAAGTGCGGATTCACCGATTTTAAAAAACATCAGGGATGGCACAATGAATTGAAGCACACGCTCTCCAATATCGGGAGCAAAAGTTTATGGGATCACAATCCGCAAGAATTTTTGGAATTTCTCAAAAACTGGTGGATTGACCACATCTGCGAAAAAGATAAGATATTCAGAGATTACATTTTGGGAAGGATGTGAGATTGAAAACCATCGCTGTCTTAACCGCAATGCCGCAAGAGCTTGACGCTGTGCTAAAAACATTTAACTTTGCAAATCCAGAAAAAGTAGAGCTTTTTGGGATGTCGGTTTATATTTCCGTGCATAACGGGATTAAATTCGTCCTCGCACTTTCTGGGGTTGGCAGAGCGAATACAGCTATGAACACCGCTTTGATAGCAAAGGAATTTAAACCCGATGAAATAATAAACGTAGGCTCTGCTGGTGGTTTGCAAAATGAGCAAAAAATTTTGGA
>JAITFO010000012.1 GCA_031281265.1 Candidatus Fibrimonadaceae bacterium | reverse complement strand
CTGGGCTTGGAAAAAGCATTTACCGGTGATATAGAAATTCTCGGTTTAAGAATAAAAGCGGGCAAAGAGCAAATCCCTGTTTCTGTGCAAAAACGCACAGGCGTTTTATTTCAGAACGGTGCGTTGCTCAGTTCCTTGACGGTTTTTCAAAACGTAGCTCTGCCAATTCGCCTGCACCGTCCGCAAACTCCGGAATCGGAGATAAAAGATATGGTGGCGAGCCGTTTGGAAAAGGTGAATATGCTCCACGCCATAGACAAATTGCCCAGCGAACTCAGCGGCGGAATGAAGAAGCGGGCTGCTCTTGCACGTGCCATTGCCCTTGACCCGGAGCTTCTCTTTTGCGATGAGCCGAGTGCGGGGCTAGACCCCGTGACGAGCCGCTCTCTAGACGACCTTTTGCTTTTTTTGAGGGAGTCTTTGAAGCTATCCGTTTTGATAGTCACCCACGAATTAGATTCCATCAAAACAATAGCGGATAAAATTCTGTTTTTAAAAACAGGAGAGGTGCTTTTAGACTGCTCTTTAAAAGAGGGATTGGCAAGCGAAATCGAAGACGCTAAGGAGTTTTTTTCTCGCTCGTCAAAGCATTAATGTATTTTTTCTACCTTTTTATCCAATGCAAACAGACCACATAAGAAATTTCAGCATAATAGCTCACATAGACCACGGAAAAAGCACGCTCGCAGACCGCTTGATTGAACTCACGGGAACGGTTTCTAAAAATGAGATGATGGAGCAGCTTTTGGACGATATGGATTTGGAGCGGGAAAGAGGCATAACTATAAAAGCCCACGCTATAAGAATGGTTTATGAACGCGGTGGCAAAGAATACTTGATGAATATGATAGACACTCCGGGGCACGTGGATTTTACCTACGAGGTTAGCCGCTCGCTTGCGGCTTGCGAAGGGGCAGTTCTGGTGGTGGACGCTTCGCAGGGCATAGAGGCACAAACACTCTCGAATTTGTATTTGGCAATAGACAATAACTTAACTATAATACCTGTGATAAACAAAATAGATTTGCCCGGCGCAAATCCAGATGCTATAGCCCATTCCATCGGGGATTTGCTCGGCTATGACCCCGATAAAATTCCACGCATAAGCGCAAAAGCTGGCATAAACATAGGGGAGGTTTTGGAGCGCATCGCAGACGAAGTTCCTCCGCCAAAAGGCGACCCAAACGCACCTCTCAAAGCGTTGATATTTGACTCGGTTTATGATTCTTATCGCGGTGTTATAAGTTATATCCGCATTATGGAAGGAACTTTGAAAGCCGGTACAAAAATAAAGATGATGAAAACCGGCGGCGAATACTCAGTGACCGAGGTAGGCACATTTTCTATGAAGCGAGACCCACGCCCAGAACTCAGCGTTGGAATGGTGGGTTATGTTTTGGCAAACGTGAAAACGCTATCCGATGTGAAAATAGGCGACACATTGACGGACAGTGCAAAGCCAGCTCCAGAACCGCTTGCAGGCTACAAGGAAATAAAGCCCATGATTTTCAGCGGTATTTATCCCATAAATCCAGAGGATTATAAAAATCTACGCGAGGCTTTGGAAAAACTGAAATTAAACGATTCTTCTCTTGTTTGGGAGCCGGAAAGCTCCGGCGCGCTTGGCTTTGGATTTCGCACAGGCTTTTTGGGGCTTTTGCACATGGAAATTGTGCAAGAGCGTTTGGATAGGGAATTCAATGTTGATATTATCACCACAGTTCCAAATGTGGAATACAGGGTTTTTATGACAAGCGGAGAGATGATTCCCATAGAAAGCCCGAGTAAATTGCCCGATGCAAGCCGCTACGACCATATAGAAGAACCCTACATAAAGGCACAGATTTTCACGCCAAAGGATTATATAGGTTCTTTGATGCAGCTCGCGGAGGAAAAAAGAGGTACTTTTGAGACTATGGAGTACCTTGATGAAAACAAGGTTATTTTGCGCTATGAATTGCCGCTCGCCGAGGTTATGTTCGATTTTTATGACCGTTTGAAATCCGTGAGCCGTGGTTATGCTGGTTTGGATTACGAACAAGCGGGCTATCGTGAAAATCCGCTTGTTAAATTGGATATTCTTTTGAACGGCGACCCTGTGGACGCTTTTTCCGTTATAATACACAGGGAAAAGGCGCAGCACTATGCGCAGGCTATTTGCGCTCGCTTAAAGGATTTAATTCCGCGCCAGCAATTTGATGTTGCAATTCAGGGTGCAATCGGCGGGAAAATAATCAGCCGTACAACGGTTAAGGCGGTTCGCAAAGATGTTCTTGCAAAATGCTATGGCGGTGATATTACGCGTAAGCGCAAACTTTTGGAAAAACAAAAAGAGGGCAAAAAGCGTATGAAGAACATAGGCTCGGTAGAAGTTCCGCAAAAAGCTTTCCTCGCAGTCCTTTCGCTCTCCAGCCCTAGTGGTAGTAGTGACGATGATGATTAATACGCTCTCACCCATTTGGTTTCGTATTCAACGGAAATGCCGAAGGTTAGGGCGAGCAAGGATAATATAATTTTTTTAGGATTGCCTTGCCAAAAAAATGCAGATATAAAAAGGTTAGCATCAATAACTATTTTCATCGTCAGTTTTTTCTTTACGATACATTTCGATTTCATTATTTAAATCTTCTTCTGTAAAGCCATATTTTTTTGCCAAGCTGTTACCGTATGCAAAAGATCTTTCAAAATTTTCTGCTATATTTGTTTCGCTTTTTATCCTTATTTCTACAAAAACAGGTTTTGAAAAGGCATTTCTATACTCAACAGGTAGTTCTATAATACCATTTTTTATGGATGTTTCAAATCCAATGGTTGTCTTTTCTAAAACGTCTGTGGCACTCATAACTATAGCCTCCGCTTCAAATATACTAATTTCCAAACCTTTTCAATCTTTCACCGCTTCCTAAGCTAGCACAACGTGCTTAATTTTGCAAGCAATGGACACAGGCGAGCCGTTTTAACATAGAATCAGCAAAAAGCTTTCCTTGCAGTCCTTTCGCTCTCCAGCCCAAGCGGTCGCGGAGAGGATGATGATTAGCACTTAATCCATACCAAAGGCAAAACCTGCGCCAAAAGTAAGAAATGTATCAAAAATATGTAAAAAATCACTGCGACCTCCCGCTTTTAAATAAAAAGGAACGTGAGGTAAGTGATATATTAAACCATAATCTAATCCAAATTCTGTTTCAAAGTCATAATTTCCCTTATCAATAGCCCCATAAAAAAGTCCGCTATAAAGGAAAATAGGATACTTTATGCTTGCTGTTAATCCTAATGAAAAATTGACACTCTCTCCGCCCCGTAAAGAGATATAAAATCCAAATCCATCGTTAATCCATCCAATTGTACCTCCGAAAGGGGCTTGCGTGTCTCCTTCGTATCCCACAATCATTTTATCTTCTAAAGCCCTATATATATAACTCAGCTTATTATCAATTTCATTTAATTTGTCAGTTATAAGATTGAGCTGTTGTACATCTGCATATTGTTTCGCTCTATATAGAATGTTTTTTGCTTCTGTTAAGGTTTTTTGTTCTTGATGGAGTCCTCCTTCTCTGTTCATTAAATCAACGGCTTTATTATAAAGCCCTTCAAAATATATTTGTACTATTTCATTATTATTTCTGTCTTTATCTTCGCCAATAACTATTATGTAACGCCCATACATTTTTTCCATTGTGGCAACATCGCCTTTTTGTGCCGCATTTTTCATTTCCGGCAGATAAATATCATCTATGGCTTTCATTGCAGCTTCCTTTTTATCGTAGTCATAATCGGGAAATGTTTTTGCTATAGTCAGCAGATTTTTGATTTCATCTTCGAATTTAGGTGACTTAGCGAATAACTCATCGTTGTCTAGCAGTTCTTCTACTATATCTTCTGCTTTTTTTCTGCCGATGTTGCTGTATATGAAATTTGACAATTTTTTATTTTCATCTTCGTCTTCGTCAGGTAACTTAGCGAACATAACTGCCCATTTTGCTTTCCGCACAGCCGCTTCGTAGCACACCGCAGCCGAAAGTTCAGGTTCTGGCTCTGAAAAATCAACAGGCGCAGGTTTTGCAATACTGTTTGAAATGTAGGAAGTTCGCTTCACATTTTCTATCTGTTCGCTGTAATAAATGTAATGCTTCAGAAACTGTGATTCTAGATTCTCGCTTATTGCTTTTACAGCTGCCGCTTTGTATCTTTTCTGTTGAGGTTCTAGCATCGCAAGCGCAGGGTCTATTCTCTCTTTTCGTATTCTTGCCTCCTCTCTTGCCTCTTCTTCCTTTCTTTCTTCACGTGCTATGCGGGCTGCTTCGCGGCGTTGAAGTTCGCTGCCTGCTATGTCTGCCCAGGCGTTTGCTCCCTGGTTTATTGCATCCTGGTATGCTTTTTGGTACGACTCTGCCCGTTGTGACTCCGCCTGTTTTCGTTGCAATTCCGTTTGTCGTTGTTGATTTTGTTGATGTTGTCGTTCATTTTGTCGCTGCATTTCACGTTTTTGTGTCTCAAAAGAAGTATTGCTATTACTTTCGGCGTTTCTGATTTTTTGCATTTCGCTGTTGTAGTTTTGCTGTGCAGCACTGACGTTAAAAGTCGAAGTTTGCTGTTGCTGCTGCTGTTGCTGCGCGTTGCCTTCAAGTTTGCGCCGTATAGCATTTTCTATGCTTTGGCTGCTTCCGCCGCTTGTGCAATTTCTTATTTGTACCCGTATATTGGATATTACCCTTGAAAGTGCATCCGAATTTTCCTGTAAAGTTCTATTATGCTCGTCCACATTCTTATTATATGCCGCTGAATTTTCAAAGCCGCTTTTCTCCGTAATTGCAATTACTTTGGGGAGAGTAATACCAAGTTCGGAAATAGATATATACGGAATACTACTACCGCCTTTAACCCATTTTACAGGACCATTCTGATAGCTGATGCCTATCTCATAAAGTCCGGAATTGCCTACTGCTCCAATCTCCGCAATGTCGGAAGCGGTATATCTTTTACCTTCGTAAATATATACCACATTGCTTTTGTTAGTTATATTTGATAAAACTTGAATGGATTTATACCCGTCCAGTCCGTGTGCTTCTACTTTTCCTATAGAAACAGAGATGTTTCCGGTGAACGAGTATCCGTTACTTGACGTAGGTTTGAATTCCTGCGTGAATGTGTGATTTTGTCCAAAAGCGTTTTGCACGAATACCGCTACTGCGGCAATAAGTGCGAACTTAACGATGTACCTATGCTTCATTTTGTGTTTCTCCCTGTTGAATATGTGAGTTGCTTTTACATTTTTTCAACAACTTCTTCGCAACTCACCCCATTAAAGTCATTGCCATAAAAGTAACCAGTATGATTAAAATCGTTGTCTCCTGTAAAACATTTTAACACTTGTCCACTAGGGCAAGAATCATAGAAAACGCCTCCTGGTTTTCCTGCACAAATGGTTATCACTTCTTGTTTAACTTCATTGATAGGGCGAAATATTTCAGTGCTTCCAGGTCTTAATCTTTCAGATAATTCCCAACAAAATTCACCTGAACTTTTTCCGTTGATAGGTTCACTAAACGTATAAACGTATTTACACGCCAACGTGTTGCTGCTACTTTCACCGGTTTTTGTGTATGTTGTTGGTTCGCCAAGTATGACTTCTACGGTTATGGTATTGCCGTCTATAATGCCTATTCTTGTTGGGAACATATTATTAAAATCGCCAGATAAGCTGTTAAGCCAGCTGGTAATTTCGTCGTCTGTCCAAGGAGACGCTCCTTTCGCAAAATTTCTAAAAGCATCAATAACTTGATCTTTGGTGTACCATTTGCTATTTTCAAAGGTTATGGGAACAGCACCAAAATCCTGTTGATTCAAAAAATTTCCAGAAAGCTCCTTTACATTAAAAGTGATATTGGAGGCAGCGGCGGTATAGGTTCCCTTTATACCTCGCGAAAGTTCAAAGTTGCCGTTGTTAAGTGTCATGGTCTCGCCGTCACTGGATATCCATATCCCATAGAAAGTATCAGGACTAGAGCCGCCTACGCCAGAGGAACTGGAACCGCCGCCGCCGCTTGGGGAAGACGAGCCTGGGGTGTTGTCGTCGCCGTCATCGCCTGAGCAAGATGCTGTGAATGCCATAGCAAGCCCAAGGGTTGCCGTAAGTACGAGTTTTGAGAATTTATTTCCCATTGTTTTTGGTCTCCTTTGCTATAAAAGGAAATAAATATACAAAAAAATGACAAAAATGAGGTAAACTGCTGAATTTTTAGCTAGAATTAGCTAGGATTAGTTAGATTTAGTTAGATTTTTCGCTTCATTCCAGAATTTGTCGAGTTCTTCCAGCGTGAAGTTTTGCGGGTTGCCGCCTGCGAGAATTTCCACTTGACGGAATCTTTTTTCAAATTTGGCATTGGCTCTTGCGAGGGCAGTCTCTGCGTTTATGCCCTTGTGCCTCGCTAAATTCACCAAGGCAAAGAGAATATCGCCAAATTCCTCTTCCGCTTCCAAAGAGCCGTTTTTTTCGGATTCAAATTCGGCTATTTCCTCTTTCACTTTCTCTAAAACGGGTTCAGGGTTGCTCCAGTCAAAACCAACTTTTGCCGCCCGCCTTGAAAGTTCCTGAGCGCGGGAGAGTGCAACCATAGAGTGTGGTACCTTGTCCATAGCGGATTTTGGTTTTCCCTCTTTTTCGCTATTTTTTATCTCTTCCCATTTTTTGAGAACCTCCGCTGAAGTGCCTAAGTTCTCATCCCCAAAAACGTGCGGATGCCGCCTGATCATTTTTTCGCAAATGGCTTTTATAACATCGTCTATGGTGAACTTGCCCTCTTCTTTTGCTATTTGAGCGTGGAAAACCACCTGCAAAAGCACATCGCCAAGCTCCTCTACCATGAGTTTTACATTGCCGCTCTGCACGGCATCTATATATTCGTAAGATTCCTCTAAAAGGTATGGCAAAAGGCTGTTAAAATTTTGCTCCCTATCCCAAGGGCAACCCTTTGGGGAGCGAAGTTTTTGCATTATGCTGAGCAGTTCTTCCACTTACTCTGGCCAGAATTTGGCTATCAGCTTGCTCGGAATGCCCGTTTCTTCTGGTTTAAAGTATTCCGCTAGGATTTTCCAGCCTAAATCAAGAGCCTTTTCCAAAGGAATGTTAACGGATAAATCCATCATTTCCTTTTCAAAACGAACTCCGTATTTCAACAACTTTGCATCCCAGTTACCCATGCGGAAACCCATAGATTGCTTTTCCAAAGTTTCTTTGTAACTTGCGTAAAGCTGAATCATGGTGTTCATCATGGTGCGATGGTCTTCACGGGTATCGCCGTTAACCTGCTGTTTTAAGCGGGAGAGCGAACCAAATGGCTCTATTCTGCCTTTACGCAGATAGAACTGACCCTCGGTGATGTAACCTGTGTTATCTGGAACAGGATGAGTAACGTCATCGCCAGGCATTGTGGTAACTGCCAAAATGGTTATTGAACCGGAACCTTCAAAATCCACCGCTTTTTCATAGCGGCTTGCGAGCTGTGAATATAAATCGCCAGGGTAGCCACGGTTAGATGGCACCTGTTCCATGGTTATAGCAATTTCTTTCATGGCATCGGCAAAGTTGGTCATGTCTGTTAAAAGTACCAACACCTTTTTGCCCTGCGTTGCGAATTGTTCCGCAACAGCCAAAGCAGCATCGGGAACAAGCAAACATTCCACAATGGGGTCGCTAGCGGTGTGCATAAAAGAAACGGTACGGCTTAACGCTCCGCGCTCTTCCAAGAAGTCGCGGAAGAATAGATAATCATCGTACTTTAAGCCCATGCCGCCGAGTATAATAATGTCCACTTCGGCTTGCAAAGCTATACGAGCTAGAAGTTCGTTGTAAGGTTCACCAGCTATTGAGAAGATGGGCAACTTTTGGCTAACGACCAATGTGTTGAACACATCAATCATCGGGATACCTGTGCGCACCATGCTCTTTGGGATAATTCTCTTAGACGGATTAACGGAAGGGCCGCCGATATCTATCATGTTTTCGCTTATGGCTGGGCCATTGTCGCGTGGCTCGCCCGCGCCGGAAAACACGCGCCCGAGCAGAGACTCGCTGAATGGAACTTGCATTGAGCGCCCTAAAAAGCGCACCTGCGAATCCGTGGAAACACCACGGCTGCCTGCAAAAACCTGCAAATCTATCATGCCGCTATCTATGCGAATAACCTGCGCAAGGGAAGTTCCCTGCGGGCTTTGCACCTGTGCCAATTCGTGGTAAGTGACACCGTCTGCTGCAACCGTGATGACGTTGCCAGCAATTCTTTCAATTTTATGATATACTTTATGCATTTACGGTTACCTCCGCTAAGGCTTTGAAAATGGTGGCTTCCAAGTCTGCAAACTCCTTGGATTTGAATTCAACTCGGTTCCAGTCTTTTGCAGTTTGGGTCAATTTCAAGAAGAATGAACGAGCAGCATCCTTTTCTTTAAAAGTCACCTTGGTTTTGAGTATTTGGTAAACTTTTTCAAATACATGAGCCTGACGGTCACCTGGGCAAGCCTCGTCTATATGGTTATAAGCGTCTTGTTGCAGATAAACGGAATCCAAAAATTCGCCTTTGAGGTAAAGCACAAAATCGTCCATAGATGTGCCTTCTTCGCCAACCACTTTCATCATCTGCCCAACATCGTTGCCTTTATGCAAAATGTTATGAGCCTCAACTGATTTTGCTCGGTCTATTATGCCGTGGTATTTTGACCAGCTATCAAGCGGATGAATAGCGGGGAAGCGGCGTTGGTCGGAGCGTTCTCTGGAAAGCCCGTGGAATGCGCCAACCACTTTTAATGTCGCCTGGGTCACCGGTTCTTCAAAGTTTCCACCCGCGGGCGAAACCGTTCCACCGATGGTCACGGAACCTGTTTTTCCGTTCTTTAAACGAACTATGCCACCGCGTTCATAAAAGCTGGCTATAACAGATTCCAAGTAAGCGGGGAAGGCTTCTTCGCCGGGGATTTCTTCCAAGCGTCCGCTCATTTCACGGAGAGCCTGTGCCCAACGGCTTGTTGAATCTGCAAGCAAAAGAACGCTCAGTCCCATCTGGCGGTAGTATTCCGCAAGGGTCACACCTGTATAAACAGATGCTTCACGAGCAGCTACCGGCATGGAGCTGGTGTTACATATAATAAGCGTACGTTCCATCAAACTCTTGCCCGTGCGCGGATCGGTCTGTTCGGGGAATTCCTTTAGGGTTTCCACAACTTCGCCAGCACGTTCGCCGCAAGCGGTTATAATAACTATATCAACTTCCGCGTGGCGAGCGGTTAACTGCTGCAACACCGTTTTGCCTGCGCCAAAAGGGCCTGGAATGCAGTAAACTCCGCCTCTGTTGACGGGGAAGAATGTATCTATAATTCTCTGTTTTGTTATTAAAGGTTCTACGGGTCTAAGCCTTTCCGTATAACATTTAATTGGGAGTTTTACCGGCCAACTCTGCATCAGCTTGGCTTCAAGCACTTTACCGTTTTGGTCTTTGAGTTTCGCGATGGTATCGGTTACCTTGTAATCGCCAGCAGACGAGATGCTCTCAACGGTGAATGTTCCGTGCCAACGAAACGGCACCATAATCAAGTGCTCAAAAATTCCTTCTGGAACAGAACCTAGAGCCTCACCCGCAGAAACCTTGTCGCCAACTTTTACCTTTGGAGTGAAAGCCCATTTCTTGTCCCGTGGCAGGGCATCCAAGTACTTTCCTCTCTGCAAGAAGAAGCCGCATTGCTCAGCGAGCTGCGGAAGCGGGTTTTGCAAGCCGTCGAACACCTGAGTCAAAAGGCCAGGCCCAAGCTCCACCGATAGAAGCTCGCCGGTAAACTCCACAGAGTTACCCTCTTTTAAGCCGGTGGTGTCTTCAAACACCTGCAACTCGGCAACCGAGCCTCTTACGCGAATCACTTCGCTTTTTAAGCGGGTCCCGCTTTCCAACAAGGCGTAAGCCACCTCGTTTTGCACAACGGGTTGTTCAAAGCGAACTCGCAGCAAATTGCTGTTCACGCCTATGATTTTTCCGATATTTGCCATAAGAATTTATCCTTAGTTAGCGACCTCTTGCCGGTCATTTGCCTTAATGAAATCTTCTACTGCTGCTTTGCCTGCTTCCTCGCTCAAACCGCTTATGCGGTTATTGATTTGCAATTTTACAAGATAAGCATAAATTTTTGCTTCTGAAAAATAATCCACACCTGCAAGCTCGTCCGCAATCTGCCAGCGAGCGCGTTCAAGAGCTAATTCCCTTTCATAAGGGTTTTGAATGTTCATCGCTTCTGCGATTTTTTGATGCAAAGCTACGTGATAATTTGAATAAGAACGCTCAGAAACCCGAATGTTCTCGCCTTCCCATTTGGATGCGCGCATAGCAGCTGTCGCATTTTTTATCTCTGTTAAAGCATTTGCGTAGTCTATGGTAAATTTGTGGGAGCCTGGGGAGCCAGCTACCACAGCATCAAAGTCGCTTAGGTTAACTCCGTCCATGCCTTCACAACGCCGCCGTAGTTCTTGCACAGAAAAAGGAACTTCCGCCCCAAGCTCTAGCGTAGGTAAACTTGATAGCAGGAATGTTACGCTCATAGCTTTGCCTCGGCGCTCAACTCTTTATAGCTTGCTGGACTGCCTTTGCGAGGGCAGGGCGAAGAATTGCGGAAAGTGCATCTGCTATTGCAGCATTAGTCCATTCCTGGCTAACCTTGCCGTTTTCAAAAGAAAGACGGAACCCTGCAAAAATGCCGCTATCGCTTTGGATATCAACTCCTGCTCCCAGTTTTTTCTGGAATTCGCCAGAGACAAAGGAAGCGAGTTTCTTAGCGTCGTTTTCCGACAGGGAAACCGTTGCGGCCTTGCCTGCATAGCTACTTGCGAGCATCAGGAGAATCTGTTGCAGAAGCTCCGGCGTGAGGGTTTTATCCACATTTAGAGCCAGCACCCCAAGCACTGCCTTTTCAACGCCTTGGCTAACAGCTAGCACCACGTCTCGAGCCGCCTGCTGAAGGGTCTTTTCGCTTCGCTCGGCATAAGCCTGTGAATCCTTATCGGCTTTTTCGAGTTTGGCTTTAGCTTCCGCTTCCGCATCTTTGACTATTTGAGCCGCCTTGTTCTTGGCTTCAGACAGTATTTTTGAAGCCTCGGCATTAGCCTTGTCCACAGCCTCGGCTTTAATCTTGTCTATCAAATGTTGTAAATCTTCTGCCATAATTATCTCCAATCGGGAATAAATATAGAAAAAAATACCCCGATTTTGAAAATTTCCCCTACTTTTCCCTATCTATTGTAGCATAAAATACCTATATATTTCAGAACGAATGGTGATTTTATTGAAAATCGCCATTCAAAGGGGGAATGTTGGCATAACCCCCGAAATCGGGGGAATAGGTAGATCAGGGGCATCTTGGTTCAGATAATTAGTCTTTCACGCAACGCACCGAGTATAGACGAGACTTATCGATGTCGACCATGCTCACACCGGCGAAGGCGTTATTCATATACCGGATGTAGGCGTTGGAAGCACTGGCCTCCGTGCTGCTCCACCAGAAGCCGTTGTTGCCGACACCGCTGAAGTAGCCATTGGACTGGGCGTAGCCGGCCGGCAGAGCCGAAAAGCCTAAGGAGTCCGTGCCTTTGCCATTGTCGTTCCACAAAGGAGAGTCTGCTTTCAATATGGTTCCAGCTGTCAAGGAGCCGCTAGCTGCTGTCACCAACGTTTCCCATTCGGCATCGCTGGGCAAATGCCAGCCGCTTGGGCACGCGCCCCTAACGCTGCTGGGACTTGCGGTGGAGCTTGCGTCGTTATTCATTGCTGTTGACCAATTATACAATCTGCCATAGGTTGTGCAGTTGGCAGGTTCGTTGTTGTAACATAGATCGGTATCATTGCTGGGAACATCATAATTCAAATTCTCCGCCATCCAAGTCTGGGTGCCTATCTTAACCCACTTGTAAGTCTTGTAGTCTCGGCTGTCTTGGAATGTACCGCTGGTAGCCGCGACAGACGAGCTAGAAACACTGGCGTTGCCGCCCGACGAAGACGAGCCGACATTGTCCCTTGACGATGATGAACCGCCCCCGCTTTGGCTTGAACCGTCAGGGCAGCTATTGCTCAATTGGCCGTCTAGGCAATTGTTGACTGTAAAAGGACCTTCCAAGCAAATATTGTCCTTAATGCAATAT
Source organism: Candidatus Fibrimonadaceae bacterium (assembly GCA_031281265.1). Lineage (GTDB taxonomy): Bacteria > Fibrobacterota > Fibrobacteria > Fibrobacterales > Fibrobacteraceae > Fibrimonas. The sequence continues at coordinate 1,042 of JAITFO010000012.1, read as the reverse complement.
TTGTAACTTGGCGTTGTATTACCGCCAGAGTCATCGGAGCAGGAAAGGGTGAGTGCCAAGGCAAGCGTTATGCTTGCCGAGAATGCGAGTTTAGAAAGTGGTGATCTCATAGCGAACTCCTGAAGAGGGTGTGTCTCAATTAGCAACCAAGTTTGCTATTTTAAAATATACAAAAATATTACAAACGCCGCAAGGTCACGCCCATACGCTACTCACTCGCTGGCGAATAGCCGAAGGCTGGTCATATCCCCAAATTTCGGGAAAATCGGCGAATCGGCGTTCAATCGGGTTCAATCGTCATGATTACGGCTACTTTCTCATGGTCAATTGGGTCTCCAGGTATTTTGCCATCTATGACTTTTACATACAAGTTCCACATACCCGTTAAGCCTGTGATATTGCTCGTTTCCACCTTAACCGTGCCGTTTACCAAATTTATGCCGCCATAGCATATAAGCTCGTTTGTGTTGTTAACACAGTTCGAGTTGGTAGCCATCAAGGGGTACTTTTCACTGCCACTGCGATTGATGATGTAGAATTCAATATACTCTGTAACTTCAGTGCCACATAATTCCATTGATGTTTCGTTATCATCATCCCTTACCTTTATTAAGCATATTTCGGCTCCATTTCCTTTGGCATCACCACTTACCACAAAACCGTATTGGTACGTAATATCACTGTTGCCTTCGCTAGACGAAGATGAACCGATATTGCCTCTTGACGAAGACGAGCCGACATTGTCCCTTGACGATGATGAACCGCCCACGCTTTGGCTTGAACCGTCAGGGCAGCTATTGCTCAATTGGCCGTCTAGGCAATTGTTGACTGTAAAAGGACCTTCTAGGCAAATATTGTCCTTAATGCAATATTTGTAACTCTGCGGGTAATTCTTTGTACTACCGCCAGAGTCATCGGAGCAAGAAAGGGTGAGTGCCAAGGCAAGAGCGATGATTGCCGAAAGTGCGAGTTTAGAGAGTGGTGATCTCATAGTTTTCTCCAGGTTGGTGTGAGGGTATCCGCCGCTGTTGCCAGCAAAGAT
>JAITFO010000106.1 GCA_031281265.1 Candidatus Fibrimonadaceae bacterium | reverse complement strand
AAGAACGGCTATAAATACGCAGAGCAAAACGGCTTTGACCTTGTTATCTACGATACCGCAGGTCGCTTGCAAATAGACGAAACTTTGATGAAAGAATTGGAAAATGCACGCAACGCTGTAAAACCCGAAGAGGTGTTCTTTGTAGCAGATGCGATGATAGGTCAAGAAGCGGTGAACGTCGCGGAGGAATTTTTTAAGCGACTGAACTTCACGGGCGTGTGCCTTTCCAAAATGGACGGCGATACCCGTGGCGGCGCGGCTCTTTCCATTCGCAAAATAACTGGCGTTCCTGTTTGCTTTGTGGGCATAGGCGAAAAAATTTCCGATATAGACATATTCCATCCAGACAGAATGGCGGGGCGTATTCTGGGAATGGGCGATGTTGTCTCTTTGGTAGAAAAAGCACAAGCCGCCATAGACGAAAAAGACGCGAAGGATTTACAGAAAAAAATACTCAACAACTCTTTTGACTTAAATGATTTTTTGACCCAGCTCAGAACAATTAAAAAAATCGGAAAATTCAAAGATATACTATCGCTCATACCGGGGATGAGCAAGTTGCCGCTTGATCAAATAAATGAGAAAGAGCTAGTTTATATAGAAGCGGTTTTGAGTTCCATGACCGCAAAGGAACGCAGAAAACCGGACATAATAAACGGCAGCCGCAGAATTCGCATAGCGAAAGGTTCTGGCACAACGGTGCAAAAGGTAAACCAAGTTCTCAAAAACTACGAAGATATGAAAGGCATGTTCAAAAATATGGGAAATATGTCTAAACGAATGGGTGTAAATCTGCACTCAGGCTCAAACTACACACCACCCAAAGACAAAAAGAAAAAAAAGAAGAGGTGATTAAACCAAAACGCCTTTCTTTGCGCGTTCGATATCTGCGAGCATCATCATACGGCACAGGGATTTAAAATCAACCTTGGCTTTCCAGTCCAAGACTTTTTTAGCTTTTTCTGGATTGCCTATTAACAAATCAACCTCGGCTGGTCTATAAAATTTAGGATTAACCCGAACTATGGTCTTTCCTGTTTTTTTATCAACACCAACTTCGTTTTCCTCACTCCCTTTCCACTCAAAATCAAAACCGCAATGCTTGCCAGCTTCTTCAACAAATTCCCTACTGCTGTGCGTTTCCCCAGTGGATATTACGTAGGTGTCCGGTTTATCGTGCTGGAGCATTTTCCACATCATCTCCACATAATCCCCTGAATATCCCCAATCACGTTTTGCGTTGAGATTGCCGAGTTCCAGCGGTTCTTCCGTTTTCCCGGTATGCATCTCCGCAAAATGGGCGGTGATTTTTCTCGTGACAAATTCTCTGCCTCTCATTGGGCTTTCGTGGTTAAATAAAATACCGGAACAAGCGAACACATTAAAACTTTCGCTGTAATTCACGCACATCCAATGTGCCATTAATTTGGAAACGCCATAAGGAGAACGCGGGTAAAAAGGCGTTTTTTCCGTTTGCGGAACCTCCTGAGCCTTACCGAACATTTCCGATGTTGAGGCTTGGTAAAACCGTGTTTTTGGGGAAAATTCCCGAATTGCTTCAAGAATGTATAACACACCCATTCCATCTGCCTGCGCGGTGTAAATAGGCTCTTCCCATGAAGCGGCTACAAAACTCTGCGCGGCAAGGTTATAAAATTCATCGGGTTGGTGTTTTTTCAACAATCTGCAAATGTTTGAAAGTTCCAGCAAATCAAAATCCATCAATTCAATTTTTTCAAAAATCCCGTGCTCTTTCAATTTTGAAAAGGTATCGGTAGCGCCCCTGCGATACAAACCCAGAACTCTGTATCCTTTTTCAAGTAAAAATTTTGCCAAATAACCGCCATCTTGTCCGGTTATCCCAGATATCATAGCAGTTTTTTTTTCATTAGCCATTTAAAACTCCGTTGAATATCTATAATATAGAAAGTTAGCGTAAACTTTTCTTCCTTCGTTTTCTCTGAAAAGTTATGGCAAATCTATGGGCTTCGTCCCTTATTCTTTGCAAAAGTTGCAAAGCCGCGTTGCTGCGTTTTAGCAAAATGGAAGACTTTTTCCCAGCAAAAACAATTTCCTCCAAACGCTTTGCAAGCCCGATAACCGGAATGTTTGTCAAATTCATCTCTTTAAGAACATCAAAAGCAGCTTCAACCTGCCCCTTTCCGCCATCTATAACCAGCAAATCCGGGAAATCTGCGTTTTCTTTTTGCAATCTAGTCAATCTGCGGCTCAATACTTCCCGCATACTTGCAAAATCATCCCCGCCTTCTGCCACCTTAATCATATATTTTCTGTAATCGCTTTTGCTCGGGAAACCGTTCACAAAACGAACCATACTCGCCACAGGCTCTGTCCCCCCAAGATGCGAAATATCAAAACATTCAATGCAAAACGGTGGCGAACTCAAATTCAATTCCTTTTGCAATTCAAAAATGCTCCTGTTCATCTCATGGTATTTTGCATCCTTTGCCTGCAATTCCACCAAAAGCATCTCCGCATTTGCTTTTGCTATTCGCAAATATCCCAACTTGTCGCCTCTCTGCGGAACTACAACCGGAATTTTGCGCCCCACCCTGTTTGCCAACAACTCCTCAAAAGTTTCCTGCTCCTCGCCCAGCGAAATTTCAAGAGCAATCTCATAAGGCATATCTTCCATTGGGATTTTCAAATACCAGCAAGGCAAAAACTCAGCCAAGATTTCAGGAGAATCCCATTCCAAACGGTTCTCCAAATTAAAATGCCGCCTCTCGCACATAACTCCATTTCTGTATTCTATTATCACAACGGTAGCCAATTCCTTTGCCCTGCAAATCGCAATTACATCTAGGCTCAAATCCGCTTGATTGGCCTTGTCTGCTTTTTGTTTTGCAAAAGCGTTATGCACCGCTCTAATTTGGTCTCTCAACTTGCCAGCTTCTTCAAAACGCATTTCAGCAGAAGCATTATGCATCTCATCTTCTATGTCTGCTAAAATCTCATTGTTCTTGCCCTCTAAGAGCATCTTTGCGCTCATCACGCCTTTCATATATTCTTTTTCGCTAACCATTTCGGCACAAGGAGCTTTGCATCTGCCAATGTGAAAGTTAAGGCACGGGCGGATTTTTTCTTGAGGGAGTTTATAACCACATTCCCTTAAATGAAAAATGCGTGGGACTAAATCTAAAATAGTTCTTATGTAATAGGAACTTATAAAAGGGCCGTAATAGAGATTTTTGTCGTCTTTTGTGTGGCGAGTGATTCTCAAACGCGGGAACTTTTCCTGCATTGTTAGCATTAAATACGGGTAGTGCTTATCGTCTTTTTGACGGATATTGTAATACGGCTGGTGTTTGGCTATCAGGTTAGCCTCTAAAATCAGGGCTTCGGCTTCGCTTTCCGTTATTATCCATTCTATATCTTTTATGTGGGCAACCATCAAGGTTGCCGCTCTGTGGTCGCCTTTTTCCCTTCCGTCAAAATAACTGCGAACTCTTTTATTTAAAAGTTTTGCCTTGCCTATGTATATAATTTCGTCTTTGGAATTTTTCATCAGATAGACACCTGGCTTTGCAGGCAAATTTTGCAAACGAGATTCTATCATTCTCCCCCCAAGCTGACCTTATATATTATTTTTTAATCAGCCTAGCAAATAGTTTTGGGTCTGCTATCATTTTATTTTCCCTTGTCAAAAGCCATGCCGTTGGCCACAGCAAAATCAAATCGCGAACAAGGGCAGTCCAGGCTTCCGCTTTTGACTGCGCTCCTTCCAACTGAAAACAGCCGCAAGTTATGCCCAAATCAAGGGCCAGCGCCCACACAAGTGCTATTATAAAACTGGCAAACAGAGCTAAAATTACCAAAGTACATTCTTTTACGAATGGTGTTACTATCAATGCAAGCCCAAACCAAAATTCAACCTGGGGCAAAACCAAAGCCCACGGATTTACGAGGTTATGCGGCAAAAACTGGTATTGCGCAATCAAACTTGCAAATAGTTTTGGGTCTGCTATTTTAAAAATGCTCGCAAAGATGAACATGCCGCCAATGCCAAGCCTTATTAAAACTTCCAGAATTTTCTCCGTTAAACTCTTGTCTATTTTCCAAGCGGGGATAATCAGTAATCCTCCGAGCACAACCTCTACAATGCCTATATGCAAGCCGTATTTCCAAGCTTTTGGAAATATGCCCAAAATAAAATCAAAATTAGCCCAGCTAAAAACTTCTGGAAAAGATATTTCACAAACGCCGAGAGTGAAAAGAACGGTGGCAAAAAAAATACATACTGGAACAACATATTTTTTCATTCTAGTTTCTCCAGCACCTCTTGCCCACCAATCCATTCAACGGATTTATCCTCTGGAGCGCGCAAATTATTGACTATTGCCGCCAAAACGCAAAACAACCCAAGCCCTACGAGAAACTTGATGTTGAGAGTTTTAAAAAAACTGCTATTTAAAACCATATTGAGGGAAGATAGAAAATTTTATTATTGAGCTTGCGATTGTGGCTTGCTACACGAAGTTGCCTTTAAGGCTGAGTTTTTTCCTAGCTTCCTCTAAAGAAACTCCTTTTTCCCAAAGGGCAAATAATTCCTCATGACCTTCCTCGCGACCCTTGCTAAGACCCATATCAAAGCCTTCCTCACGACCTTCCTCATATCTAACAGCAAGGGCTTCATCCTGATCCCATTCGCTGAGCAGCATATTCTCTACCTCCGAGCCATTTTTCTC
>JAITFO010000054.1 GCA_031281265.1 Candidatus Fibrimonadaceae bacterium | reverse complement strand
GTCCAATTTGAATTCTGTTTATATGTGTTGCCGCTTTTTACAATTTTAAGCGCCCTGGTAGGGCAAAGCGATACGCAACGGTGGCAGTTCACGCATTTAGAATCATCGCAGACCATCTTTCCAGACTCTGTCAAATACTCATGCACTTCATTAGCACACTGGCGTTCACATACGCGGCAAGCTATACATTTATCATAATTTCTAGCTACTTCATATTCTGGATATAAAAAATTCACCGCCATTATACATTGTCTCCGTTCAAGTGGACTATCACAGGCTGACCGCCTTTAGGTGCCCATACAGTATCTAAATTCGGCTCAATGATTCTGATAGCGGCTTCTTCGCTTGCAATATATACCGTATCGTCTTTTTCTCCAATAACCATGCTCCGCAATTTCAATCTGTCGTTCAATGCCATAACCCCGCCTTCAAAACCCACGAGTATGGAAAACGGACCAGTTATGAGTTGCGAAGAAAACATAATTCTCAGATACTCATGCACTTCCTTTTTATCTCGTGGCATACGTTCTATTGTTTGCCAGAATGGAGCGGCAATAACAGCTGCTATTTCGTCAAGAGTAAGCCCTTTCTTTCTGTGCAAATAATCTATTATATAAGTGATAACCTCTGTATCCGTTAGGAGCGTGCATTTATAGCCGTGCATTTCTATGCCACGGCGGTTTGCGTCATAAGAGGATATTTCGCCGTTGTGCACAACGGAGTAATCCAGCAGAGCAAAAGGATGCGCACCGCCCCACCAGCCCGGCGTATTGGTTGGATAACGCCCGTGTGCGGTAAAGCACCAGCCCTCGTATTCCTCCAGTTTATAAAATCTTCCTACATCTTCGGGAAAACCAACCGCTTTGAATACGCCCATATTTTTTCCGCTGGAAAACACATAGGCTTTATCTATTCTAGTATTGACGCGAAACACGCATTTGGCGGTGTATTCACGCTCATCCAACTGGCAGCTTGCGAGTTTGGTGGGCAATGGCGTCACAAAATAACGCCAAATCAACGGCTCGTCCGTAATTTCCTTGATTTTTCTGGTTGGAATTTTTGAAAGGTTTATAATATCAAAATGCCTTTCCAAAAATTCCTCGCATTCTTTCTTTGCGGCATTGGACTCATAAAATATATGCAAAGCATAATAGTTTTTATAATCAGGGTAAATTCCATACGCTGCAAAGCCGCCGCCCAAACCATTTGAGCGGTCGTGCATTACAGCGATAGATTTTATAATAGCCTCGCCTCCAATGCGCTTCCCGGACTTGTTGATAATGCCCGATATTGCGCAGCCAGAGGGTATTCTTACCTGGCCTTCTTGCATATATTATTCAGCTCCTTCTTCAATTTATGGCTTGTGTACCTGTCTCCTTTGTGCGAATCCGCATAACGGAACGCAAGTCATAAGCGAAAATTTTTCCATCACCCACATTTCCGGTATAGGCAGCTTCCTGAATTGCTTTGATGGTTTTCTCAGCCCATTCTTCAGAAGACACCACGATTTCGAATTTCACCTTTTGTCTCAGGGCATAGTCAATCTGCTGCCCACGAACCAATTCGGTGTATCCTTTTTGGATGCCGCATCCCATAACTTGGAAAACGGTAATTCCAGTGACTTCAATCTTGTTCAAGGCTGCCTTGACATCCTCGAACTTCTCTTCGCGAACGATTGCTTCTACTTTTATCATAACTCGTTACCTCCTTAATCCAAACCGTTATAGGCTGGATATGCGTTTTCGCCGTGTTCCGATATGTCTAACCCAGTAAGCTCATGTTTCTTTTCAACGCGGAGCGTTGTGAAAGCACGGACAATTCCAGCGCAAAGCAGAGAACCTACAACAGCAATGGCAATGCTGATGGCAATAGCAAGTGCCTGACGCCCTAATTGCGCGACATCGCCAAAGAACAAGCCAGCGGTTTCGTTGACTGCGGGGTCAGCAAACAAGCCAGTCATAAGCCCACCGAACATGCCTCCTATACCGTGGCATCCAAAAGCATCCAAAGAATCATCTATTTTCAGTTTTTTCTTGACTAACAAAATACCGCCATAGCAAACTGGGCTTACCAAAAAGCCTATTACAAAAGCAGCCCAAATTGGAACAAATCCCGCAGCCGGAGTAATACCAACCAAACCTGCTACAACTCCTGTGCAAGCACCGATTAAAGTGGGTTTGCGGCTGAAAATAACGTCCATCATCATCCACGAAAGCATCGCCGAAGCTGCCGAAATAGAAGTTGTCACAAACGCATGGGCAGCCAAGCCATCTGCTGCTCCAGAGCTTCCGGCATTGAAGCCGTACCAGCCAAACCACAGAAGAGCCATGCCTAGCATAACAAATGGGATATTGTGAATTCTATAAGAATGAAGCTCATAGCCATAGCGTTTGCCGAGCAATAAGCAAACCACCAAACCGGACACACCGGAAGAGATATGCACCACATTGCCACCAGCAAAGTCCACAGATTTCAGCCAGCCATCGCCCAGCAAGCCACCATCGCCCCATACCATGTGTGCCAAGGGATAGTAAACTACAATAGACCAAAGGGCTATAAAGGCAAACAACGCTTTAAATTTCATTCTCCCTGCTAATGAACCAGTAATAATTGCAGGCGTAATCAATGCGAACGTCATCTGGAAAGCTACAGTGACAAACTCTGGAATGCCGCTATCATCAATAGTTCCCACTCCAATGCCTGCCAAGCCAATTTTACTAAAACCGCCTATAAACAGACCCTCACCGCCAAAAGCCATTGAGTAGCCTACAAGGCACCAAAGCACCATTCCAAGCCCCATAATAAATACGGAGTTCATCATGTTGCTCACCACGTTTTTACGACGACCTAAACCACCGTAGAAGAAGCCCAGCCCAGGTGTCATTATAAACACCAGCGCTGTGCAGATTAGCATAAATGCAGTACTTCCTGCATCTATTTGTGTTATTGCTTCCATTTGTGTACCTCCTTGGGGTTAAATTACGCTGTAAAGCAGTTCAGCATAAGTTGGGAATGGCCAATATTTTCTAGCAACTAATGTTTCAAGTTCGTCCACAACAAGCCGCAAGTCGGATATGGCTGTGAAAACCTTATCCCTGTAGAAACTCGCGTGGGCAATAAGTGATTCATGCTCTTCTTTGGATTCCAAAATCGCTTTCTCCAAAACATCGAGCTTTTTTAGCAAATCAGCGGAGAGCTTTGAAATTTTATCCAACAAATGCGATTCTAACGAATTGTCATAAGAACCACAAGTTTTTTTCTGGATTAAAAGATTTGCCAACTCGCTTTGGTATTCTAAGCAAGCAGGAACAACTTCTCCCTTAACCATATCCACCATTGTAAGCGCTTCTATGTTGATGATTTTGCAATAACCTTCCCTGAGAATTTCATATCTGGAATGAATTTCTTGCTCGGTTAGAACATTGTGCTGCGTGAACAATTCAATGCTATTTTTGGAGATATAAGCAGGGAGCGCATCAACGGTGTTCTTTAAATTAGACAGCCCACGCTTGCCCGCTTCGGTTACCCAGTCATCGGAATAATTGTTGCCGTTAAAGACAATGCGCTTGTGATTGTGGAAAGTATCTTTCACAAGTTTTGCCACATCTTTCTTGAAATCGCTGGCTTTTTCCAAGCTATCCGCAAATTCACGCAGAATTTCCGCAACCACCGTGTTTAACACGATGTTTGGCCCAGCTATGGAAAATGCCGAACCCAACATACGGAATTCAAACTTATTGCCAGTAAATGCAAAAGGCGAAGTGCGGTTGCGGTCGGTTGTATCTTTTGGGAAACGTGGCAAAGTGGTCACGCCTATTTCCACCTGGCATTTTTCCTTGCCGCGGTATTCTGTGCCAGACTCAATTGCATCTAAAATTGCTGTAAGTTCCTCGCCGAGGAACATGGATATTATAGCTGGAGGGGCTTCATTAGCGCCAAGTCTGTGGTCGTTCCCTGCGCTTGCCGCAGAAATTCTGAGCAAATCTTGGTATTTGTCAACCGCTTTTATAACCGCGACTAAGAATAACAAGAACTGCGCATTTTCGTTAGGTGTTTCGCCCGGTTCAAGCAGGTTTATGCCTGTGTCTGTGGAAATAGACCAGTTATTGTGTTTGCCGCTGCCGTTGATACCCGCAAAAGGTTTTTCGTGAAGCAAGCAAGCCAAGCCGTGCCTATCAGCAACGCTTTTCATTATCTCCATTGTTATCTGATTGTGGTCGGTGGCAATATTGGTGGTGGTGAAAATTGGAGCTAGCTCGTGCTGTGCTGGAGCAACTTCATTGTGCTTGGTTTTGGCATAAACGCCGAGTTTCCAAAGTTCTTCATCCAAATCTTTCATAAAAGCGGAAACTTTGGGCTTTAAAGTGCCAAAATAATGGTCTTCAAGTTCCTGCCCTTTTGGAGGGCGAGCACCGAACAAAGTTCTGCCAGTATAAATCAAGTCCGGGCGTTTTAGGTACATCTCTTTGTCTATGAGAAAATACTCCTGTTCCGGGCCAACAGTTGTGATGACTCTTTGCGCGGTTGTATTGCCAAAAAGCCTTAAAATGCGGATTGCTTGTTTGTCCAACGCTTCCATTGAACGCAGAAGCGGGGTCTTTTTATCAAGAGCTTCGCCGCCATAAGAGCAAAACGCGGTTGGTATGCACAAAGTCCCATCTTTTATAAACGCATAAGAAGTCACATCCCAAACGGTATATCCCCTTGCTTCAAAGGTAGCGCGAAGGCCGCCCGAAGGAAAACTGGAAGCATCCGGCTCCCCGCGAACAAGCTCTTTGCCAGAAAACTCCATTATGATTTTTCCATTGCCAGAAGGAGAAATAAAGCTGTCGTGTTTTTCTGCTGTAATGTTGGTCATGGGTTGGAACCAGTGGGTAAAATGCGTAGCACCTTTTTCCACCGCCCAGTCTTTCATAGCGTTGGCAACCACATTGGCAACGTCAAGTTCTAAATGTGTCCCCTGCGAAATACTTTTTTTCAGGATACGGTAGGTATCTTTTGGAAGCCGTGTACGCATGGTATCATCGTTGAACACCATGCTTCCGAATAAATTCGGAACGTTTTCTTGTGTCAGACAGTCTGTTGCCATAATGAGCTCCTTGTTTGCAGGTTAAGAATTTTCCCAACGAAATTGTTGGAAAAAATTGTAAAAAAAATGATAGACAAGTTAAAAGAAAAAGAAATGGGGTGAAAGTTATTCACGTCCAGCACCCCAAAGGACTGGTATTCGCATACAACAACATCTTAAATACTGACAATTTCCCATAGCGTTTTTAAATATAGAAACTTTTTAAACCCTTGTCAAGGGTATCTGGTTTAAAAAAAACGAGCCTGGATAGTAATATATAGATATATATTGTCTAGTGTTTTTATTGCCGTTTCTCAGTTTAATTTCTATATTAAGCGCTCCGAGGTAGAGCTATATGAACTGGTTCCATTCACTTTTATTGAACGATGGCATTGCCCACACCATTCTCATATTTGCATTTGTGATTGCGCTGGGCATGAGCCTGGGCAAAATAAAAATATTCGGGGTTTCGCTCGGCATTGCATGTGTGTTGTTCGTAGGTCTTGCCTGTGGGCATTTTGGATTATCTGTGAATGAGACTCTGCTAAATTTCATAAAGGATTTTGGGCTTGTGCTGTTTGTGTTTGCTGTTGGTTTGCAAGTGGGACCATCGTTTTTTTCCTCTTTTAAAAAAGATGGATTGCAGTTGAACACCGTGGCTGTTTCCATTGTGTGCTTAGACATAATGGTTACAATAATTCTATACTATATTTTTTCTTCCCACGTTTCAATAGCGATGATGGTGGGCATTTTAACAGGGGCAACCTTAAACATTCCTTCGCTTGGTGCCGCACAAGAGGCAATGCGCCAACTTTCAATGACGGAAAACATAGCCTTAGGCTCTGCGGTAGCTTACCCTATTGGAATTGTTGCGGCTATACCTGCTTTGGCTCTTTTGAGAGTTCTTTTAAAAATAAATACGGCAGATGAAGTGAAAAAAATAGAAAGTGCTAGCGACTCAAGCGAACAGCCAATACACTATTCCCTTTTGCTCTCCAACGATGCCATAGCAAACAGAAGTTTGGAAGATGTAAAAAAACTGGTGGGGCGTAATTTTATAATTTCACGCCTAAAGCGAGGCGAGGAATATTCCATTCCGCAAGCAGGCGAGATTTTGCATTTAAACGATTCGCTTAGAATTTTATCTGCTCCAGCAGATAAAGAGGCAATCACGATATTTATAGGAAAGGGAATTGAGGTTGATTGGAAACCCTCGGAACAAAAATTAGTATCTAGAAAAATAGTGATAACGCAAGACAAAATAAACGGCAAAACTCTTGGTTCTCTCAGCTTGCAGGCTTTTGGCATAAGCGTAACTCGCGTTAACCGTTCAGGGATAGATTTGCTTGCCAGCCCAAATTTAACTTTGCAAATAGGCGACAATTTGTCAATCGTTGGCGAGACACAAGCTATTAAAAAAGCGGAATATCTGCTCGGCAACACATTGAAACGCTTGAACGAGCCCAATATAGTCACAATATTCGTAGGAGTTTTACTGGGCATTTTGATAGGCAGTATACCAATTTCTTTCCCGAATATGCCATTGCCCGTAAAGCTCGGCTCGGCTGGTGGCCCTTTGGTAGTGGCAATTTTGATAGGGCGTTTTGGCTACAAATTAAAGCTCATAACTTATACAACGCAAAGCGCGAACTTAATGATTAGGGAAATGGGCATTTGCTTGTTTTTGGCAAGCGTTGGCATTGGGGCGGGTGCTCAATTTGTAGAAGCGATAACTTCCCAAAACGGTTTGCTTTGGCTCTTTTGCGGATTTTTGATAACCGTGCTCCCTTTGATTATAGTTGGATTTGTTGCCGGAAAATTTGCCAAATTAAATTTCCTAACTTTGATGGGCGTGCTATCCGGCAGCCGCACAAATCCACCGTTGCTCGCCTATTCCAACTCCGTTGCGGCAAGCGATGCCCCTGCGGTTGGCTATTCAACCGTGTATCCGCTCACAATGTTTTTGCGGATACTCTCGGCTCAGGTACTGATACTCGCATTTTGTGGGTGATATCTCCTATTTTTGACTGCAAAAATCTATTGGCAAAATAGCTTTGATTTCGGAGTTTAAAAAATCCAGCGCAATATCAGTGTCTACGAGAATTTTCATATTTTTCATACTTTTCGTTCCTGATCGCTTCTAACTCTTTTTTGTAGTCAAAATCTGCTGGCAAAATTTTCTTATACTTCTGCAATCTTTGAAAAGCCAGTTTTGCCTCTACCTGTTGTTTAAGCGAGGGATCTATAATAAGTTTCATAGGAAAAATATAGAAAATTCCCCTCTTTGAAAAGAAGGAGTGAGATTTTTTAACAAATTTAACTTTTTTGAATTTTTTTTGGCTTGACAAGCGTCTAAGGATAGAGAAACAAAAAAATGGAGGTTTCTATGAAAAAAGAAAGGGTTAGGCCTTATAGTGGTGGTAATAAGTATGCCTGTCATTTGATAAAGCATTTACAGATGGGCTTTTTAATAATTGCAGGCAATAATTTTGTATTTTTAAAGGAGGTACTGCTATGGAAAAAATTTTGAACCTAATATTCAATGCAGAAAACGTGCGTATGCTAGTGATATTGGCATTCGTCTGTAGTGGCTATGTGCTGATTAACAGCAAAATCGATAGCAAGATAGATGATTTAAGGTACAACGATTTGGCGACTATAAACAAGCGAATAGATGGAGTTGAAGCATCTATAAAAGAGCTAAGGGCAGAGCTAAAAGGAGAAATAAATGAGCTAAGAGGAGACATGAAGGAGTTGAAATACAACGACTTTGCCCATTTGAGCGGTGCTTTTGAAGCCTTGACTTACGTTCTGGAGAAAAACGGCTCTCTGAAACGGGGAGACAAGGCCTACGTGGACAGCAGGCTGGCTCATTAAGCAGTATTTACTATATTTACTTTACCCTCCCAAGGTAACCTTGTGAAAATCAAGGGCAGTCCCGCTACTGTAACGGCAAAAGCCGAAGCCAGAAAACTTGCTAGGGCGCAAGCTCCATAAGGCGTTTTGCAACTTTGTTCCGAGGTAGAACCATAATGAACACTATAATCCCGTTACTCCTTCTCTGCTTTTTTGCGGGCCTTGCCTTTGCGGAAGGGGCGGTTTACACTTTGCCAGAAAGCGTGGTTAAACGCGATGAAACGGAAAACAACGAAAGAATGCTTGAAATAAAAAGCTCCGACTGGGAAGGCAAAAATTTGTCCCTCGCTGATGTGTTGGCCACTTATGCGGGAATTCAGACAAGGCAGATGGGCGGGATGGGGAGTTTTCAGAGCATATCCATAAGGGGAATGCCGGGCAAGCAAATAGTTTTGGCGATTGACGGCGTTGTTTTGCAGAGCTTTGGAATGGCAGACTTGGGCAGCATAGATTTAAACCTATATGAAAAAGTGGAAGTGTACAAAGGTTTTATACCCGCGAAATTCGCTGCCAACGGAATGGGCGGGGTTATAAACTTGGTTTCAAAAGATGCCGCTGCAAAAGGTGGCAAAGTCTATGCGTCTTACGGGAGTTTCAACAGCAGAATTTTCTCAATGCAGGCAAGCTCGCCCCTAACCGACTCCATATTTTGGACAAGCAACATAAACTACCGTGCCTCAGACAACGACTTCCCCTACCTCAACCGCAACGGTACGCAATACAATACTGATGACGATTTTTGGGCTAAACGGGAAAACTCCGAATACTCGCAAATATCGGGTAACCATTCCTGGACATTCGTGCAAAAGAGAAACATCGTTTTAAGAGCCGAGCACCAATCCGAAGCGGGCGGTATTTCTGGGCGAGAATATCAGGTTATAAAAACAGCGCGTTCTGCAAACGATGCGGTTCTCGCTAGTTTGGAAATTGAACCCAAGGATAAAAAATTTGATTTTGGGTTTCAGGGTTTTGCTGGTATTGAAAAGAGCATGAGCGTATGGCACGAACCTATTGATAAGTTCGGTTATTCCAATGAGCCTCGCACGGAGAGCGGGCTTTTGGTGAAAAATAGCGGTGGGCAAGGTTCTTTTTATTTTGGGAATGATTTTTTAGAAACAGAGCTTCACGCTTATCTCAGCTACCAGTATTTGGAATCCAGAAATAACTCTGTGATACTTTCCAATTACGAGCTTTCAAACACCGTTTTTCAAGCCTCTTTTGCGGGAACTTTTGCTCCCATAGATTTTTTCAATATAAGGGCAAATGCCGCGAGCAGGCACAGCAGGCAAAAATTGGAAAACGGCAAAGTTCGTACTTTTTATATGGATGGCGAATTTAAAGAGCGTTCCAAAGATTTATATTCAGGCAGGGCATCGGCTAATTTTGGAAAGGCAGATTCCAAGTGGAGCAGTTTTTTTGCTTATGGGCATTATTTCAGAGACCCATCCGTTTTTGAGCTTTTCAGCACGGCCTTTGGAATTGTGTCTAATCCGAATTTAAAACCGGAGCAAGGCGAACAGGCGGAAGCGGGCATTGGCTACAAAACGGAGAAGAGCAGGCTCTCCGCCACGCTTTTTGCGAACACCATCAGAGACCGCATAATTTACTACACAAGCGGCATGGTCACAAAGCCCATAAATGCGGAGGAAGGCAAGGTGTATGGAGTTGAAACTGAGCTTGGGAGCGAGCTTTTCAGTTGGCTGAAAGTGAGTGCAAACGCAACTTTTCAAAAACCGGAAAATTTGCCAAACGAACCGGAGCAGCAATATTACAGCTCCATGCTCTTTATGCTCCCTTATGCCTTTGAATTAACGCTAGACGGCGAAGCCCACAGCGTTATTTACCGCGACAAGGCGCAGAGGAAAGTTATTCCGGCAAATTCATTTTACCACGTGGGGCTTGGCTACAAACCAACCCCAAAGATAAAACTCTTCTTTTACGCAAGGAATTTGAGCGGTGGCGAATACCAAAACATTTACGATGCCTACCCCACGCCCGGCAGGGTGTTCAGCCTAAGCTATTCACATAACTTTTAACCCCCCTGAATGGAGATTTCTTAATTTATTGTTGTTGGGTTTGCTGCGGTTTTTTCTTGTTCTTGAAATCTTTGTAAATGGAAATGGCAAGCCCTATGAATGTGGCAATTGCTCCAAGATCGTCTATTTGCCCAGGGCCTATAATTGCATCGGGGATTAAGTCAAGGGGGCTTAACACATACAATGCCGAAAGCCCCATAGCGGCAAGTTTAACTTTCCAGCTTCTGATTTTCATGGCTATTTTCAAAACAACAACAAAAATGAGAACGCAAACCGCCAAAACAGCTAAGCAAGCGAGCAAAACAAGCCAACTATCGGGAAGGAATTTCATTTCAATGCTCCAAAATCAACATTTTATTTTTTCCATAAGGCAGAGTTCTATAATATAGAATACCGGGCGCTGGAAGTTTTTCCGGTTGCCAAGTCAATGTATCCCCAGTTTTTCCTTCAATCCTTTTCAGCAATGCGCCGTTTGCAGAGCGGATTTCCACTCCACCGGAATTTGGCAAAGGCCCAAATTTTACTTTTTCAGAACGCTTTGGCCTCCAAGGATTTGGGTATGCTGCAAATTCTTTAAGCGGAGGAATAACAGGCGGAGATAATTTTGATAAAACCCAAACCGTGGAATCGTTATCCTTTCCAAATAACAATTTGGAAACCTTCGTAACAGAATCTGTTTTTGAAGCTGCATCGTTATAAGTTCTGAAAAAATCAAAAGTTCCAACAGGAAAAGGCAAGGGAGCATCATTTGTCTTTATTGTCCAAGTGCGCCATTCCTGCATATCATCCGAAAAAGGCTTATCGTATGGAGAGAACTCTGCTCTTTTGCCTGAATAGAAAAGATGCGTGGCATATTTGTGAAATAAATCCTCTACATCCCCGCTTTCTCCACCTTGCGAATTTACATATCTCGCTAATTGCGCAGCAAACGTCTCTTTGGGAGAGTTCTTAAAATACTTCCAAATATAAGAGTCAAATTTTTTTCCGAACTCGGAGGATAAAAATAAGTATAAAGTGGCGTAGCCATACTCTTCGCCGCTTCTTAGATTTTCCATGGCTTTTCCAGGATTGGGAAGATAATTTACATACTCTACATAATCATTGACCTCCGGCGCACCTATTTCCTCCACTCCCGCAGCGCTTGCTTCCAGCCAAAAAGTATCATATCTTGAAAAATCAAATTGCGTCGACTGAAAGCTGTGGTAAAGCTCGTGAAAAGTGGTGACCTTCAAGGCTAAATGCCAGTCTTTGGAATAATCGTGTGTACTGGATGTAAAAGGATCTCCTTTTCTTGCTGTTGGGCAATTCATGCCGTATATAAAATCGTTTTCTATTGCTATTTGAGTTTCTTCTGGTTTTCTATCGTTGGTGTGAAAAGTTAATCCATAAGTGCCACAGTATCTACCACCCGTTCCTACCCCTGTGTCTACAACTTCAACTGGATAACGACCGGACGGAACAGATTGCTCGTAAAAAACGGTAACGCTCGCACCAGATATTCTTTCCATTCCCAAAGTATTTTTATGCAAATCATACGCTTGTTCTAAATATTTTGCCAGAGAATCTATATAAGCTAAAGTTCTAACCGCATGTGGGCCTTCTGTCATGTAATAGATTATAAAGTGCGTGGTTATTGTATTTTTAATCTCATTAAGACGAATATCTGCTCTATATTCTTTTGCAAGTATTTTTTTTTGCGGATTATTTCTAAGCTCTTCCATAAAACGCCGGGTTCCGCAACGCTCACCAGCGCCAAAACTCAGCGAAAAAAACAAAATTATGAAAAATATCGCAGAGAAAACATTCATCTATTTCACCTTCGCAAGTCTTGCTCAGTTCTTAACGCAACGAACGCTGAACAAATAGGACTTAACGTAGTAGGTGTAGTAGACGAACTCGCCGTCGTGGCCCATGTTCCTGCCAAAAGCGTGGCTGTCGTCCCCATTGGAACTCCACCAAAAGCCATCATTGCCTAAATCGCTTAAGACACCATCTCCATTGCCGTAGCCACCCGGCAGAGCTGTAAATCCGTACTTGTCCTTGCCGTTGCCGGACTCGCCTTTATAGTCATTCCATCCACCTTTTGCTTTTAACAACTTCCCAGCAGTCTCGCTATCGTAAGGGCTTTCCGAGCTTTCTTCACCTTCCGCATAAAGCACTAGATTATCCCACTCCGCATTTGTGGGCAAATGCCAACCCTTTGGGCAAACTTTCTTTGCAGAATACCAATCGTAAAGTCTTCCGTATCTCTCGCAGTTTACAGGTTTGTTACCGTAGCATTTAGAGTCTCTCGCTTCGAAATTCAAATTTTCCCCTAGCCAAGTTTGCTTGTTGATTTTAACTGTTCTATATTTTTTCTTGTCTCTGGGGTCGGTAAAAATGTCTTTCTGCGCAGAAGCCACTACGCAAAACAAGATTAGCAATATCATTGCTCTTTTCATTTATCTATCTCCTTTCCAATTCGCAGGAACTGTATAAATATACATTTTTCTATATTCAATATAAATTTATGAGCAACTTAGCCAAGCGTTGTATTTTTGCTTTTACGGCAATGCCGATAGCAGTAGCTCTTTTATGGTATGGGGATTACACAAGGTGGGCTTTTGTCCTGTTTTTGAACGCTGTTGCGGCTTATGAATGGGCTAAAATGGTTTCTGCCGTTTATCCAGAAAAGGCTAGGGCAATCAGCGTATTTTCCATTATTTGCGTAATATCTTTGACCCTACCTTGGATGGGAAGCTACTTCAACGCTCATATTCTCCCAATTTTGACGGCTGTCATCTTGCTTTACATAATAGCAGCTTTTGCTTATGTGGATGTTAAGCACCTATTCCCGTGGCTCGTGCTTCAAATAGCAGGTCCCCTTTACATAGGGCTTTGGGGTGGGATGTGCCTTGAACTGTTTGAACCGGGGCAGGGTTTGTGGGAATGTTCAAAATTTTTGGTTGTTATGACCACCTTGTGGGGTTGTGATTCCGCAGCTTACTTTGCCGGCAGGTTTTTGGGCAAACGCAAATTTTCACCGCAAATCAGCCCTAAAAAAACATGGGAGGGCGCAATTGGCGGAACGCTCTTTGCAATTTTTTGGTTTTGGATTTGGACAAGAACTGGCTTTGGCATCACGGTATTTGATGTTCCATTATGGGTAGCCGTAGTCTTGGCTTTTGTGATAGCTGTTGCAGGGCAATTGGGCGATTTGCTCATATCCGCTCTAAAGCGATGGTCTGGCATAAAAGATGCTGGAGAAATTTTTCCAGGGCATGGCGGGGTTTTAGACCGAGCGGATAGTTTTTATTTAGCTACCCCGATAGCCACGATTTTACTATCTTACTTCCAACACTAAAAAGAGGTCTTTATGTCTCACAACTATTTGTTCACTTCCGAAGCTGTTTCACCGGGGCATCCAGACAAAGTGGCTGACCAAATCTCCGATGCTATCCTTGATGCTATGCTAGCTCAAGACCCTAAGAGCAGGGTTGCATGCGAAACCCTAGTCAGCACAGGCCTTGTGGTGGTAGCTGGCGAGATAACCTCAAAAGCAAATGTGGACTATCAAAAAGAGATTAGAAACACTATAAAAGAAATAGGCTATACAGAAACGGGAATAGGTTTTGATGCGGATAGCTGCGCGGTTATGGTAGCTCTGGACAAGCAAAGCCCGGACATTGCGCAAGGCGTTAACGCTGCCGCTGCCGAAGGCAAAGACACTGCGGAACAAGGTGCTGGTGACCAAGGCATGATGTTCGGTTATGCTTCTGATGAAACGCCAGAGCTTATGCCGCTGCCTATTTTCTTGGCTCACAAGCTGATGGAGAATATAGTTTCCCTGCGTGAAAAGGGAGTTTTAAAATGGTTGCGCCCCGATGCAAAAAGCCAGGTCACCGTTGAATACAACAAATTTCAAGAGCCTGTACGTGTGGATACAGTTGTAGTTTCAACTCAGCACAAGCCCGATATAACCCACGCGAAAATCAAAAAAGAGATCATAGAAAAGCTCATCAAAAAAACAATCCCGGCAAAACTTTTAGACAAAAAAACTCGCTATTTGGTAAACCCAACTGGAAAATTTGTTGTTGGCGGCCCTCATGGTGATAGCGGCTTAACGGGACGCAAAATCATAGTTGATACTTACGGCGGTATGGGCAGGCACGGCGGCGGCGCGTTCAGCGGCAAAGACCCATCAAAGGTGGATCGCTCTGCGGCTTATGCGGCTCGTTATGTTGCAAAGAATATAGTCGCTGCAAAACTCGCAAAAAGATGCGAAGTACAAGTAGCTTACGCCATAGGCTACCCAGACCCAGTTTCCATAAATGTCAATACATTTGGCACAGGCAAAATCGGCGACCATAAATTGGAAGCCCTTGTACGCAAGCACTTTGACCTAAAACCCGCAGCCATAATTAAACATTTGGAATTGCTAAAACCGGGTTATAAAGCAACGGCAAAGCACGGGCATTTTGGTCACAAGGGAGCTCGCTTCACTTGGGAAAAAACCGACAAGGCAGAAGCACTGAAAAGAAGCGCACAAAATATATGAAAAAAATAATCCCCCTTATTCTGCTGGCATCCGTTGCTTTTGCCGCTAAAGATACTATTTCATTTGCGGCAGTAGGCGACATTATGATGGGGTTGAACTACCCCAATAGCGCTCCGGTTCTTCCGCCGCAAGACGGAGAGCTTACATTTGCAAGCGTAAAAGAAGTTCTGAAAAACGCAGACTTGACCATTGGCAATTTGGAAGGTGTTATGCTGGATTCCGGCGGCACTGCCAAGCAATGCTCAAACCCCGATGTCTGTTATGTTTTCAGAATGCCGGAGAAATACGCAGGGCTTTTGGTTGACGCAGGCTTTGACCTTATGAGCGTTGCAAATAATCACTCTGGGGATTTTGGCGAAGCAGGGCGCAAAAGAACGCAGGAAACTCTTAAAAAAGCGGGAATAGGCTTTGCGGGTTTTGAAGGCTTGGCAGAGACATATATATTGGAGAGAGATGGCATTCGCTATGGCTTTGTGGCATTTGCCCCCAACAACGGAACTGTGCGCTTTGGTGATTTAGCTAAGGCGAAAAGTTTGATTTCCGACTTGAGAAAGAATTCCGATATTGTTATTGTTAGTATGCACATAGGTGCAGAGGGCAAGGGAAGCTCTCGCGTGACGCGCAAAACCGAGATGTTTGTTGGAGAAAATCGCGGCAATCCCTACGAGTTCGCCCGCTTTGCCATAGACAACGGCGCAGATGTGGTGTTTGGGCACGGCCCGCACGTCCCGCGGGCAATTGACATTTATAAAGGGAAGTTCATAGCGTACAGCTTGGGGAATTTTGCCACCAACACAAGCGTGAACATCACCGGAGTGAGCGGCTATGCACCCATAGTGAAGATAAAAACAGACGGCAAGGGCAATTTTATAGAAGGCGAAATTATCTCTGCAATTCAGCAGGGAGATAACGGTTCCCGCCGTCCCTATTTAGACCCAACCGGCGCGTGCATAAAGGAAATCAAAAAACTAACCGAATCGGACATCCCAGAGACAAAACTCTCCATAAGCGAAAACGGCAAAATAAGCGTGAAGAAGTAGCTATTTATGCCTTGGAGTGCATATAAGCGTTGACGGATTTCTGTTTAGCTTTGCTCGCTTTTATAAAAGCATCTATTTCCTGCCTACCTTTGTCCGTTAAAGGCATACTTTTAATGACAAAATCTACTCCAGCAGGTTCTTTCACATAACTCATTTTCACCTCCTATTCATTTTTAAAGTATTTGCCTACTAAAATATTAGCGGCAGAAGTTTCTATTATCATTCTTTGATTGCCTATTAATTTGGCGTTCAAAACACTTTTATAATGTTCTATAAGTTTGGTTTTTGCATCAAAAGCAACGAAGCCTTCAAATCCGTGCTGAAAAGAAATTTTGCATGCGTATGCAATTAAATTTGCCGCAACACCTTCGTAAATCTTTTTTTTCCCAATGTTAAAAGGTGCATTTTCCAACAAGTTGATAAAAATATGACCTTGTTCAATAGACAAACTTAATAATCCTTGCATTACATTGGGATTATTTACAATAGTCAGTTTATAAACTTCTTTTGCGTTATTCTCAAATTCACTTTTCCAATTAAAATTCCATCCATTTTTTTTTGTAATCAATTTTAAATCTATTTTCGCAAGCCTATAAATTTCTGTTTGAAAACTATCACCGGAAATCACATTCCTAATAGAATTTGTAATGGCATCTATTTCAAAACCAAGTACTTGTTTTCCCATAATTATAATATAGTAAAAGAGTTGGCTTCACTCAACGACCTGTTCACCGAGCGAAGCCAAAGTGAACTCAGTCGTCTTTGAGGCAACGGATGCTGAACAAGTAGTCGCCCTTATTGCCGCTGAACCAGGCGACGAACTCGTTGAGGTAGTACATGCTCCGGCCGTAGGCGCCGTAAGCACCGCTCTCTGAGGCACTCCACCAATAGCCGTTGTTGCCGACATTGCTGAAATCGCCATTGGAATAGCCGCCGCCCGGCAGAGCCGCAAACCCGAACTCGTCCGTGCCATTGCCGCTCTCTCCATTATAGTCGTTCCAGCCATTCGTTGCCTTTAAATATTTGCCCGCTGTTTGTATAATACCACCAGCTGCTGTTATCAACGCATCCCAATCCGCATCGCTCGGTATATGCCAACCGCTGGGGCAAATGCCACGATGCTTTGGGTTTACTTGCCCAGCGCAAGTACTGGTGTTGCAGCTGGAGGGCAGAGCCATCGCTGTTGCCCAGTCGTAAAGACGGCCATACTTATCGCAGTTGGTTTGTATTTTAGAGTCTGATAGTGTTCCGCCTTCACCGTAACATCTGCTACCTTTAACGGTATAATTCAAATTTTCCGCCATCCAAGTCTGCTCGCCTATTTTAACTGTTCTGTAGGTTTTGCCCCCGCAGGTCACGGTATTATTGCCAGTTACAGCATCAGGACAACCTCCTTGAATATTGTTATCGCTAGACGAGCTACTGCCACTTGACGAGCTTTGGTCGTTTTGACTGGATGAACTGCCAGACGAAGATAAAACACTAGAACTGCTGGAGTTTATCGCCCCTGCTGATGATGAACTTGAACCGCCGCTTGACGAAGATGAGATATCGCCCTTGATGCAACGAACGCTGAGCAATTCGCTCTTCTCGGTGTTGAACTTAGTGGCGACATCGTAATCGCCCCTCATACGCCGATAGTGAGCTTTGAGGCTAGTGTACTCGCTAGAACTCCACCAATAACCGTGTCTTCCAGCTTCGCCATAGTAGGTTGGTGTTCCGTCTAATCTTAATCTGCCGAAGCCGCCTGGCAGAGCAGAAAAGCTGTAATCATCCGTGTTGATTTTGCTAGAGAGGACATATTCCCCGATATTGACACTAAATGCATATGTTTCCCAACCGACTATTGCTTTAAGATATTTGCCTACCATTTGCCCATAACTATAACCTTCACCATTTTCTGGATCCACATAAAGAAATAGTTCAACCCATTCCTCATCGTTTGGCAAATGCCAGCCGATGGGACATGCCTCCATAGCCGTTGCCCAATTGTAAAGTCTACCGTATTTTTCGCAGTTTGCGACTTCATCGGGATAATCAACGCTTTTGTAGCAACTTCCACCTTCCACCTCATAATTCAAATTCTCCGCCATCCAATACTGCTCGCCTATCTTAACCCATTTGTAAGGTTTGTTATCGCGGACATCTATGAAAGTACCGCTCGTGCCGATAAGACCTGAACCACCGCCATTGT
This sequence comes from Candidatus Fibrimonadaceae bacterium, assembly GCA_031281265.1. Classification (GTDB taxonomy): domain Bacteria; phylum Fibrobacterota; class Fibrobacteria; order Fibrobacterales; family Fibrobacteraceae; genus Fibrimonas. Next base: position 3,777 of record JAITFO010000054.1, on the reverse strand, counting down.
CAGATGAAGACGAATTATCTGTTCCCATACTGGGGCTACTTAGTTCATTGCCACCACCGCCATTGCCTCCCCCATTGTCACCGGAGCAGGAAAAGGTTAAAGCCATAGCAAGCCCAAAGGCTGCTAGTTTAGCAAATAAAGGGCAGGCTGACCCTGCCCGTACGATAGTGAGTTGCGTTTTCATTGTGTTTCTCCTTGTTGAGGTGAATTAATCCTTGAGGCAACGGACGCTGTACAACAAATATTTATCGCCTAAATCACCGTCGTTGAAAGACCCGTTGCGGCTGCTCGTCTGCCAAACACTAGCTTTATTATCGGTTTCTTCCGAGGCACTCCACCAGTTGCCGTCTTCGCCGACCATAAGGAAAACTATCGTAGTACCTAAGCCACCAGGCAGAGCCGCAAAACCGTACTTATCCTCGCCATTGCCAGATGTACCTCTATAATCCCAGCCATTCTCCGACTTCAAATATTTGCCAGCCGTGAAACTGTAGTAAGACCCATTAATAAATCCTTCCCCACAGTTCTCCAAATCCACATAACGAAGCAATTCTTCCCAGTCCGCATTGCTTGGTATATGCCAACCGCTGGGACATATACCCCTGTGTTTTGCATTTACTAGCGAAGCACAAGAACTGGAAGTGCAAATAGAGAACAATTCCATCGCCGTTGCCCAATTATACAACCTGCCGTAAGTTGTACAGTTATCAGGGTTATTGTCATAGCATAGATCGGTATCATTGTCAGGAACATCGTAGTTCAAATTCCTTGCCATCCAAGTTTGGTTACCGATGACAACAGTCTGGTAAGTCTCATCACCGTAATTCACAGGAGTACCGTAAACAACGCCGGTTTGTCCAAGGCTGCTATTGCACATCGATGAGGACGAATTACCAAGGCGTGAACTGGAACTGCTACCCCAACCACCGCCATTGCCACTTCCACCACCACCATCGTTGGAGCAGGAAAAAGTGAAAGCCATAGCAAGCCCAAAGACCGTCAAAAGTGCGAGTTTACCAAGTTGTGTTTTCATTGTGTTTCTCCTTGTTGAGGTGTGAGGAACTTTTATGCATAAGAACAAAATATACAATTTTATGACAATTGGGAAATGGCGCTACCCGCACCACCCAGATCTTAGGGGAATTAGCCAAGCAATATTTTTTACTAAAGTTTTTTTTAAACTATGCCGATATATGGTAAAAAAGGAGTGTATCATGAGCGTTAATACTGTATCAACCGCAAATTCGGCGAATAATTCCAATTCGTCTTCCTCTGCAAACAATGCCAGCAAAACCGGCAAAACTGGCAAGCACGAAACTGCCACGACCGCCACGTCTTATGCTCCGGAAAAGAAAACCGAAGCAATTGAGACCCCAAAAGACTCTGTGGAAATCAGCGAGTCCGCCCTTGACACCGAAAAGGCAAAAGGCAACAACAAAGACTATTGGAAGGATTTTGACATGGATGCCTTCCAGACCGAGATTCGCAATAAGTTGATGGAATCCATACACCAGTCCAAAAAAGCTTTGCAGGATGCTGGCGTTGAATTTGTCAAATACGATGAAGATTCCATTCTATATAGCGGAGTTCCCAAAGGCACCAAAGCTGCCGAAGTTCCCGAATATTGGAATGCGGAAAAAACATCGCAACGCATAGTTGATTTTGCCATGAGCTTCCGTTCAATGGCTCCCGAACTCTCCGATGAGGAGTATATCGCACAGGTTCGCAAGTCAGTGCAGCTCGGCTACAAATTGGCAAAAAAAGATGTTGGTAGCATGCCAGGCCCCTCGGCTCAATTGTTCAACGACACTTATAACTTGACCATGAAAAAGTTTGACGACTTAGTGGAGCAAGCTAAAAAGAAATCTGGCGAGGCCTGAAAAATCTACATTTAAAAAATGTATTCTTCTCCTCCTGTACTGGAAAAGCTGGTACAGGAAATTTCCAAACTGCCTGGCATAGGGCGAAAAACCGCCCGCAGGCTCGCTTTCCATTTAATCTCCGGCGACAGGGAAAAAATGGAAAACTTGGCACAAGTTCTCATGGAAGCAAAAAACAAGCTGGTTCATTGCAAACTATGTTATGGATTTGCCGAGAGCGAGATTTGCCAGATATGCGACAATCCGCGCAGAGATAGGGAATCCCTTTGCGTTGTTGAAAGAGCGAGCGACATTTTACCATTTGAAAACAGCGGGGTGCATAAGGGGCTTTATTTTGTGCTGGGCGGGGTTCTTTCTCCGTTGGACGGTATAAAACCAGAATCTTTGCATATACCAGAGCTTATTGAACGGCTGGAAAAAGAGAATATAAAGGAGCTGATTCTAGCCTTGGGTTCAAGCCCTGAGGCGGAGAGCACAGCCCTTTACATAGACCGGGTGCTTTTAAACTCCCCTATCCACCGTACAAGGCTTGCCCGTGGCATACCTGTGGGTAGCGACTTGGAATTTATAGACGACGTGACCATGCTCAGGGCTTTTAAGGAAAGGGTAAAGATTTAATTTTCTATATTTTATCCGCTATGGAAGAAGTAGTTATTACAGGAATGGGCTGTGTTACGGATTTAGGCAACACACCCGATGAGTTATGGAGCAACCTCTTAGCCGGAAAATCCGGCGTTGGGTTGATTGATCGCTTTCACGTGGAAACGTATCCAGTGAGGTTCGCAGGGCAGATAAAGAAATTCGATGCCTCGCCCTATTACAGCGAAAGAGACCGGAAACGCATTTCGCGCAGCATACAATATGCGGTTCATGCCGCTGAAACAGCTCTTAAAATGGCTGGCATAGAGAATTCAAGAACTTCCGTCGATGTGAAAAGATCGGCTGTTCTTGTAGGCTCTGGCATGGGTGGCATGGAAATCTTTTATGAAAGCTCCGCAAATTTACACGCAAAAGGACCAAAGGGCGTTTCGCCTTTCTTTGTGCCACAGGCAATAGCCAATATGGTTGCAGGAGAAATAGGCATTCGCACCGGATGGATGGGGCCAAACTGGAGCCCTGTTTCCGCTTGCGCAACGTCTAACCATTCTATTATCACAGCGGCAGACCAAATCCGCTTGGGCAGAGTGGACATAGCCTTGGCAGGTGGCACGGAAGAAGCTGTTTGCCCCATAGGCTTGGCTGGCTTTGCTTCAATGAAAGCGTTGGCCACAAACAACGAACACCCCGAAAAGGCAAGCCGCCCCTTTGATGTTGGACGCAACGGTTTTGTGCTTTCCGAGGGTGCTGGGATTTTGGTTTTGGAATCTCTTTCACACGCAAAAAAACGCAACGCAAAAATTTATGCTCGTTTGATGGGTTATGGGATGAGCTGCGATGCTTACCACATGAGCGCACCTAGAGAAGACGGCGAAGGAGTTCGCTTGGCTATTGAAATGGCGATTAAAGAAGCTGGCATTAGCTTAGAGCAAGTTGGCTATGTGAATACGCACGGCACAAGCACCCCGCGTGGAGATGTTGCCGAATGTGGTGCCATTCTCAAAGCCTTCAACAAAAAGATAGACAACGTCAAGATAAACAGCTCAAAGTCCATGACTGGGCACATGCTAGGCGCAGCGAGCGGAATGGAAGCTATAGTTACGATAAAATCCCTGATGGAACAGAAATTGCATCAAACGCTGAACTTGGAAAATCAAGACCCTGAAATTCCATTTGACTGCTGCAAAGGCGGTAATGTGGAGCATAAATTTGAATATGCTCTTTCAAACTCCTTTGGTTTTGGTGGTCATAACAGCGTTTTGGTTCTCGGCAAGGTTTAAAATAACGGAGTGTAGCTCAG
>JAITFO010000044.1 GCA_031281265.1 Candidatus Fibrimonadaceae bacterium | reverse complement strand
CTTGGCGAAGAGCTAGGGGAAGACGTGCCACCATTATTGTTGTCGTCATCGCCATCGCCTGAGCAAGCGTTGAATGTGAATGTTATGGCAAGCGTGAGCATTGCCGTGAGTGCGAATTTTGAGAATTGTATTCTCATCATTTTATCCTCATTTTAAAATTTAAAGAAATATACAAAAAAATGACAATTATATACGCTTGCCACTCCCAGGCATTTAGTTAATCAGCGTTTACTACAGAAAATTACGAAACTCGTGCGTTTATATGCGGTTGTCTGTGTTTAATAAAACACAAACGAAAACATAGCGTCTGCTAAGATAATCGCTGTTATTGAAAACACAACGCATTTGGTTGTAGCTGTGCCAACCGCATCCGCTCCGCCATGGACAGAAAGCCCTTTTGAAACAGCCACCAAAGCTATAAGCCACCCAAAAATTAAACCTTTAAAAAGCGACTTTGCCATAATAACTATAGAAAGCGAATCCCTCAGCTCGGATAAAAACAAATCCGTTGGAAGCCCAACGTAAAGAGCAGCTACCAAGTATCCCGCAAAACAGCCAGCGATATTCGCAAGCATTGTGAGCATTGGTGTTGCTACGCTCATCGCTTGAAACCTGGGCAACACGAGGTACTGAACGGGATGGATGCCCATAACCCTAAGCGCTTTTACCTCTTCTTGAACAACCATAGAAGCTATTTCCGCCGTTATGGAAGAACCAGAACGCCCTGCCAAAATAATTGCGGTTATGAGCGGCCCAATTTCCATAAACATAGTTACGGCTACTCCCCTAACCAAATAAACGCCTGCCCCCAAAGTTTCCAACTGAACCGCAGACTGAAAGGAAAGCGTTAAGCCAACAAGAAATGTCAAGAGAAAAACTATAGTGGTAGCAGAACTTCCAAGCCTCATCATCTGAAGCGAAAACACGCCTTTAAAAGGCAAACGCATTTTATCAAAACGCCCGAGAGTACTCCAGTATATGGATTCGCTCAAAAGATAAGTTATATGTTTAAGCTCATAATACAAAGCATAAACCGATTCACCCATAGATTCCAAAAGTTTTGGGTTCATCAATTTCCCTTAATCACAGTATCCTTGGCTAGAACAACAATTCCAGATTCTGTTAAATGGAACATAGCTTCGTCCCTATCTAAATTGTAACCAACTTCAAATCTTGCGGGAATGTGCAAATTTTTTTCAATAATCGCTTTTTTAATTCTCGCGCCTGGGGCTATAGTCACTCCGGGGAAAATTATGGAATCTTCCACCAAAGCTCCCTTTTGAACCGTAACGCCGGGGCTTAAAACGGAATTCACCACGCTTGCACCGTTTATAATGCATCCAGCTGAGATAATGGAATTCACAGCTACTCCGCCAACCTCATCTGTTCCGCCTCTAGAAAATTTTGCAGGAGGCATATTCCAGTTAAAAGTGCGAATTGGCCAAGCCTCGTTGTAAAGGTCAAATATAGGTTCGCTCGCACATATATCCATATTCGCTTCATAAAAAGCATCTATGGTACCGACATCTCTCCAATAACCCTTTGTTTTTGGATGTTCGCCTTTAATCACATTAGTCGTGAAATCGTAAACATAAACAGGATGGCTCGGATAAAGATGTGGCAAAATATTGTGCCCAAAATCTATTGCTTTTGGATTGCTCTGATGGATTTCCAACAACTGACGCACCAAAAATTTACTCGTAAAAATATAATTACCCATACTTGCAAGGCACCACCCTTTGCGACCAGGTATTTGCTTTGGATTGCTCTTTGGTTTTTCCTCAAAACCTATCATACGGCTATTTTCGTCCACCTCTATAATGCCAAACTCGCTGGCTTCCGAAACGGGAATTGGAATTGCCGCTATGGTGAGCATAGCTTGGTGCTTTAGATGAAAATCCACCATTTGGTTCACATCCATCTTATATATATGGTCTCCGCCAAATATAGCCACCAAGTCCGGTCTTTCATCGGTTATTAAATTTATGTTTTGAAAAATAGCATCGCTGGTACCTTTATACCAATCGTTCCCCGTACGCATCTGCGCGGGAACCAAATCCACATACTGCCCAGTACTAGGGTTCAAGCCCCAAGCCGCAGATACGTGCTTGTTCAGCGAATCCGATTTAAACTGCGTCAAGATTTTGATTTTAAACACACTGCTGTTTATAAAATTGTTCAAAACAAAATCTATTATGCGGTAAATGCCGCCAAAGTGCACAGCGGGTTTTGCTCGGTCACGTGTTAAAGGGGAAAGCCTGCTACCTTGCCCTCCTGCCATAATCATGCAGAGAACATTTTTATTATGCCTATTAAAAGTCGCGCTCATAATGGTAAATATAGTAAAAAATCTCCCTCAAACGGCAAATCTTCCTTGCTGGGAGTTGCGGCAAATGTTTGATATTCCTTTTGCTTAACTATTTTTGCGACCGCCCCTCTCCTTGAATGGTCAAGCTCGGCAAAAATATCGTCTAAAAGCAAAATGGGTTTTACCCCCGAATGGCTCTCTATTATTTCCGCAGCGGCAAATTTCATAGCAAGAGCTATGGAACGGCATTGCCCCTGAGAGCCAAAATCACGCATAGGGCGTTCTTGCATTAAAAGCTCAATATCATCTCTGTGCGGGCCGGCAAGCGTTGCTCCAGATGCCCTCTCCGCGTTGGCTTTTTCCGCAAGGCTCTTCAAAAAGTCCTCTTTTCCCATAGCCCTAGTGTAAGAAAATTCTATCTCCTCGGTTTGAGCGCACAAGGTTTGATAAAAATTATTTATATGCGGTTTCAAAAGTTCGCAGAGCCATTTTCTCTCTTCCCAAACCGAGACCGCAAGGGTTGCCAACTGCTCGGTGAGAGCTTCAAATAAATACTCTCCGCCAATTGCATTGGCATTTATATTATCTTTTAACCAGCGGTTTCTCTGCTGCAAAACTCTGCGGTATCTGCGGAGCAAATCCAAATTGCTCTTTTTGCAAAAACACAAAAGCTCGTCTATAAAACTCCGCCTGTTTTCCGGCGTTCCTTTTGCTAACAGCACGTCCTCTGGAGAAATAAAAACAAGAGGAGCTGTACCAAACAGCGCACTTGCCACGCGAAATTCCTTGCCGTTCAGTTTGCCCCTGAGCCCCGAGCTTTCTGCTTGTATAGCTGCTTCATTTTTTTCTCCATCCAAAAACGATGTCTTTGCCCTTAGAACAAAACTGCCCGTACCCCAGCCTATAGCTTCCTGCAAATTTCTGGTTCTGAAGGAAAATCCTTGGCATATAACGTGAATGGCTTCTAGCAAATTGCTTTTCCCCTGCCCGTTAGCACCGCTTATAACCGTTATTCCGCCAGAGAACTCCAAAGAAAATTCCTTTAAGTTTCTAAAGCCACGTTGTTCAAGAGAAAGGAGCATTTTTTACTTCACATCCATTTCATCTAAAAACTTTTTTACCGCTGCGCGCAACTGCGCTATGATTTTGAAAATTTTCCGTATAAGCCCGGGAGCATCTTTAGGGCTTACAAAAATTATTATCACCGCCAAAATTAAAAAAATTTCTGAAAAACCAATTCCGCTTGTCATTTTTTTTGCCTCGCGAAAAAAGAAACCAGTATGCTAATGGCGTAAAGCGCGAGCAATGGCAGAGCGAGCAGTATTTGAGACAAAACATCTGGCGGGGTAAGAATAGCAGCCGCTATAAATATGAACACTATCGCATAGCGAAAATTGCGCAACAAAAATTTGTGGTCAATCAATCCGATTTTTGAAAACACAAAAGCCGCCACAGGCAGTTGAAAAGCGAGACCAAACGCCAGGGATATTTTGAGCAAAAAACTGAGGTATTCGTCTATTTTAAAAAACGGCTCAAGCACATCGGCTGCAAAGTCGGTTAAAAATTTGAGCATAATGGGCAACAGGTAGCAACTGAAAGCCACGCCGCTTAAAAAGCACACGGTGGAAGCAAACGCGGTTGGCAGTACCCAAATCTTTTCCTTTTTGTAAAGGGCTGGCGATATAAAACTCCAAGCCTGCTGGAATATGAAAGGCGAAGCCAAAATTAAGCCGCACACAAAAGCAACCTTTATGCTCAACATCACCGTCTCCACCGGAGCGGTATAAATTATGCGTACTGTTGTGCCGCACAATTTAAGCGTGTAAGATACAACCGCAT
>JAITFO010000052.1 GCA_031281265.1 Candidatus Fibrimonadaceae bacterium | reverse complement strand
TCTCCAACGAATTTCATCCTGAGGTTCGCTATGACCTTATACGCCTGATTTTTGTCCGTCTTTCCAAATTCGACAAAAACGAAAAGGAATGCAAAAGCGACCTTGACAAACTGCTTTTTATATTCAAGAATATGCATAATCTTGACAAAGTACCCAAAATCTTCAACAAACCTGTGTTCAAACGTCTTTTTGAGATAGCGCGAATTTCTAATTTTACCGATGAGGAGCTTATGGATTACGAGAGTGATATGAAGCGTTTCAGCGACCATATGAATGCCTTGGCTTATGCCAAGAAAAAGGGTATTTTGCAAACCGCTAAGTCTATGCTTAAAGAAGGGCTTAATCCTACACTTGTAGCTCGCATTACCAAGCTACCTAAAGAACAGATCCTTGCGTTGAACAAGGGTTAGCTGTATCCCTTTTGTCTGAACCAGAATTTTCAGAATCAAGGAATTTCCAGAATAATGCAGCAAATTCTGATATTTCTGTGTATCGTAGTTCAGACAATTCTTAATTTTCACCACAAGGTCGGAGTATAATTAGGAAAAATGTGCATTAAGGGTCAGTAGCGGCAGCACTAATTATACTGTTCAAAAATTTATCCATACGTGATATGGTCGCCCGAATTGCTAGGTCAAAACTTTTTGTGACCGTACTCGCATCAGAATAGTTTCCAGTGTATTCCCCCGTGCCATTTATCGTTTTCTCGCTCACTTTGCCGCCCGCATTGACGCGTACTTTTACTGCCATCTCTGTTGTTACTTTTATATTATACACGTGTGCGGTGACACTAGCTCCAGTACTGCTATACGCATGAGCTGTTTCCGTACCAGCTTGAACCGCTTCGTAAGTACACTCCTCAAGTATAACATCAATATGATAGTCCCCACCCTCGCTGCCAACTGTTGTGTACTTGTAATTCATGTAATTTTTCAAAACCGATTTATACGATGGATTTAAATCAACAAAATCCTTATAATATGGAAATGGGTCTGCAAGCTTCGACTCAAATGTGTACGAAACACTTTTTGAATCAGCAATGTCTATTTTCGCATCCGAAAAAAAACTCTCCGGCATACCTTTGCTCAAAAAAGCGTTTTGAGCACAACCTACAAAAATGAATGCCAAAGCTATGGAAATAGCCACCATGAGGATAGGATTTTGTCCTTTCATATTATATTCTCCAATTTTATAATAACATAAATATACAAAAAAATGACATTTTTGTTTTTCCCCAAGGATTTACACCCCAAACATCTGGCACGGATTTTGCTAGTATATTCTTTGAGGTTATTATGCTCACAAAACTAGCAATATTAGACAAAACGAGCATCCCTGTGGCGAGCAAGGGACTAGATGCCTACACCCATAGGGGCAGGGCAATAGCCAACAATATCGCAAATGTTAGCACTCCGGGGTATCGCCGCATAGAGGTTTCCTTTGAAGACCAGCTCCGCAGGGCTTTGGACAAGGAACTGAACCTGCCGGGCAAGCGCACCGACAACAACCATTTCTTTTTAGGCCGTAAAGAATTAGATCATGTAAAAAGCGAAGGATATAGGGTAGAAGACCAAACAAATCCGGGCGAAATAAATAATGTGGATATAGATATAGAGATGGCAAAATTGGCAGAAAACGAGATTGCTTTTAATTTTGCAACAGTCTTTATAAGAGACCGTAACAGCACAATAGGCGAGGCGATTAAAGGAGACAGAGGAGGATAATTTATGGCAATGGTAGGTTTATTTTCCGGCTTGAACATAAGCGCAACGGGCTTAAGAGCGCAGCGCGTACGGCAGAACGTTATCGCTTCAAACATAGCGAATGCCGAAACAACCCGCACCCAAAACGGCGGCCCCTACAAAAGGCAGCACGTCGTTTTAGAGGCAGACCCTTTGGAATTTGACCAGTTCTTGGTAAAAGAACAGAACAAAATTAGCGGAACAAAAACCCAAGATGGGCACATCCGCATTCCCCAGCCTCAATGGCCTGTTTCAAGAGAAAACATAGGCAGTGGCGTTAAGGTTCAGGAGATAAGAGACGATGAGGGACCAGACAAACTGGTTTATAACCCTGATCACCCAGATGCCGACAAGGACGGCTATGTTCACATGCCAAATGTGAATGTGGTGGAAGAAATGGTAGATATGATAACTGCTACAAGGGCTTATGAAGCGAATACAACGGCTTTCAACAGCACAAAAGCTATGCTGCTGAAAGCATTGGATTTGGCTAATTAACCGTAATAAGAGGTGAATATGAAAATAGATGTTCAAAAGTTCATGGAATTGCGGGATACCGCAAGGGCTAAGCAAGCTGGCAATGCTGCTTTGGCTAAAGACACGGGCAAAGCGGATTGGCGCTCCCTTTTGGACTCTAAACGCAAGGAAATAGGGCTTGAGCCTGCGGCTCCCACTGCAACGCTCAAGAAAACGCTTAAATCTGCCGATAATATGCAAGCAAGGGCTGTAGCCGCAGATTTTGATGGAAGTGTAGAGGAGCGGGTAAGTGCTCTGCGAGAAAGGAGCGCGGAGGGCTTACCCGTTCGTGAATTAGGCAATTTTATAGATGTTAGGGCTTAATTTAGCGGTTTATGGTTAAGATTGGTATAGATTTTGCTATATTATTGTAGAAGGTGATTATGTACAACGATATTAGAAATCCAGTTTCGAATTCAAAGCCGCTGAGCGACACGGTTCAGCCGCTCAATCCTGGTTTAGACCCAAAGCGTATGGGCCCTCAAAAAGCGGATGCCCCTAACTTTGGTGAAATGCTAACAGGCTTTTTAACAGATGTAAACCATATGCAGAATTATGCCGACCAGTCCATCCAAAAAATGGTTGCTGGCGAAGTAAAGGATGTTCATCAAGTTATGCTAGCCGTTGGCGAAGCAAAAGTTGCCTTTAACTTAATGCTGGAAATTCGCAACAAAACCCTCGAAGCATATAACGAATTGATGCGGATGAGAGGATAATAGCAATAGCGGCATTTAAGCAAAAGTCTTTCTCAACATATCCACAGGTATTATGGATATAGCGCATAAGAGCACAATGCCCCATTGCGTTAAATCCAACCCGTGGCATCTGAATATTTCGCCGCCTATATAGACTAATATAATTTGAACAACTACTATTAACCCCAAAATTCGCAAAAAGTTTTTATTGCCGCTTATGTTGTCAAAAATGTTTATACTGTCTGTGCGGGCGTTGAATGCGTTGAACATAGCTACCATAACAAAAAAGGTGAAGTAAGCGGTGTGCATAACTTGAGTGTCTTCAAAAAACATATTTTTGAATGAAGAAAACAAAAAGAGCAAACTTAAAAATGATATCCAAGCGGAATCCACAAATATCGCTTTCCACATATTACCGCTGACTATTGCCTCATCACGTTTTTTAGGCGATTCTTTCATATAGCGTTTAAGGGCGGCTTCGCCGCCAAAGGCGAGCGCAGCGAGCGTGTCCATAATCAGATTTATCCACAGAATTTGCATTATTGTGAGCGGGTTTTCTTGCCCAAAAAGCGGTGCTACAAAATTGATTAAAACGGCGGAGACATTTATGGTTAATTGAAAGACTATAAATTTTCTTATGTTGTTGAAAATAGTTCTGCCGTATAAAACCGCCTTGTCTATGGATTTGAAATTATCGTCCAAAATCACAATATCGCTCGCCTCTTTTGCAACCTCCGTTCCACCTCCCATTGCAAAACCCACATCGGCTTTTTTGAGCGCGGGGGAGTCGTTTACCCCATCGCCTGTCATTCCAACCACATAATTCAGCTCCTGCGTTATGCGAACCAATCGGCTTTTGTCTGCGGGCAAGGCACGTGCTACAACCTTTATGTCTTTGATTTTCGCTTTTATCTCATCGTCTGAATGGGCAGCGAACTCGTCTGATGTCAAAACTATATCGCTATCGTTTTTCATAAGACCCGCATCTTTTGCTATTGCAATGGCGGTTTCTCTGCGGTCGCCTGTTATCATAATCACATTAAGCCCAGCTTCCAAAACCTCAGTTATGGCATCAACGGATTCCGGGCGAACCTCATCCCTGATGCCCATAACGCCCACCAAAATCCAATCGTTTTCCGGCAAAGCCTCGTCATTTATCCTTTCTTCGGAAATTGCCAGAGCCACAACTCTAATCGCCCGCTCCGCAAGGGTATCTATATTTTTATTCAACTGCTCGTGCCTGGAATAACTCTTTTTTTGTCCATCGCTATCGTAGTAAAATTTGCACTTCTGCAAAATTTTTTCCGGTGCGCCTTTTATCAGAGTTAGGGAATAATCGCCCTCTATTGTGGTTGCCGAATATTTATTAGTGCTGTTAAAGGGAATTTTGCCTGCTGTTTTTACATTCACCGCTTCGCCACCACTGCCGGAAAACGCGAGAACTGCGCGCTCCGTTGCGTTCCCGCCCACGATTTTTTTGCCGGAGATAACTGAATCCGTATTTTGGTGAATGGAAAGTGATAGATATTTTTTCAAATCCCCTTGAAC